>CATPBN010000182.1 GCA_955652635.1 uncultured Gemmatimonadaceae bacterium | reverse complement strand
TTCATTGCTCCTCGGCACGAGCTGCCGCATCACTTTGAGGCTCTGGTCGTATTCGGCTGACTGTGCGCGCAGTTTCTGCAGGCTTCCCTGCGCGATATCGGCGCGGGCCTCCTGATTCTTCTTGTCCAGCGACTCGACGTGCGCCTGCGTTACCGCCAGCTCCGCTGACTTTGGTCTGTACAGGAAATACCAGTAAGCGCCGAGCAGCAGTACTGCAGCGGCTCCGATTGCTGCCAGCGTCTGCTCCCGCTTGGTCATGTTGGCGCCGAAAGCCATGTTAGTGTACCGCCGAGACTACGAGTGGAACCGTTTTTATCGCGAATGCAGGAGGAGTTTGTGTCTCCGCCTCCAGCGTGAACTCAGTGACTTCCTTCCCTTCGGCCTGAACGAGGTCCGACCGCGAGAGCTGCACGTTCTGGATGAACGGCGACGCCTCGAGTGATTTCATGAAGCGCGTGAGCGCCTGAATGTCCACCGTGTGTCCTACGATTTTGAACTTGATGTCCTTCGCCGAGGCGAGGAGCGAATCAGATCTTGCCTTCCTGGCCTGATTTCGCGCAGCCACCTGTTGCTTTTGCGTCTTGGTAGTGTCGTTCACGACTTTCTTCGTGCTGGTATCAGCGACGGCCGCGCTGCGCGGCTGACTCGTCTGCGTGATCTCGGTGAGCCAGGTGTATTGGGGGAGTGCGTTCGATATTTCATACATCAGGTGCGACCACAGGTACCGCGAATCATCGATGGACTTGATGATCGCGATCTGCTGATAAAGGGAATCCCGAGTCGCCTCGGCCCTCGCTTTCGCGTTGAGAACAGCGCTGAATTGCGCGGAATCGTTTACTGCTTTCGTTTCCCGCTGTTCAAGCGATCTCGCCTGCGCAGTCTGGTGAATGAACATGAACACGATGAGAAGACCGGAGACACCGGCCGCGCCGATCGCGCCGAGCATGTACTTGTCGGTGATTTTTTCGGTTAGCCCGGCGAGCCACGGTGGAGGCTTGAGGTTGAACTCGAACTTCGTCGGGCTGCTGGTCTTCGCCCGTCGCTTCTTTTTGCCGTCCGCGGGGAGGAGATTGATCTCAATCATATCGTCTGTGCTCCGGGATCAGTTCTGACGGAGAGCGAGGCCGATCGAGAGCATCAGGAGAGGCGCGACCTCGTCGGTCACGAGCGACTCCAGCGCACCCTCTCGTACGGACATCGTGGCGAGTGGGTTCGCGAGCTCGACAGGCTTCTTCAGCCGTTGCCCAAGTGATTCGGTCAGACCTGGCGTGCGTGACCCGCCGCCGCAGGTGTACACCGCTTTCATCTGTCCATCGCCTTTGAGCGATGTCGAAAGGAACGCGATCGCGCGCTCGAGCCCGGTAGCGATCTCCTCGGTGCGTTGCGCTATCACCGAGTCGAGCTGGGGCGAGCGGTCATACCCCCTAATGAGTGCTTCGGCGTCGGCAGCCGACAGCCCGTGTTCGCGCTGAAGGTCCTCGCGAATCCGGCGTGTGCCTATTGGCAGGTCGCGCGTGAGAATCGGAACGCCGTCGTCAAGAATGTTGATGTTGGTGACCTCGTGACCGATGTTCACCAGTCCAACGGCGCCGCTCATCGCGGCCGGATAGTTGAGTTCGAATGCGTTGTGGAGGGCGAACGCGTCGACGTCCATGGAGCTCGGTGTGATGCCAGCCTCAGCGAGAATGCGAAGCTTGGCTTCGACCAGATCCCTCTTGGCTGCGACAAGGAGAACACTCATCTCGTCTCTGCCATCACCATCGGCGTCCAGAATCTGAAAATCGAGCTCGACCGAGTCCACGTCCGGGACATGCTGCTCCGCTTCCCAGCGCATGAGCTCCCTGGCCTGAGCTTCTTTTACGCGTTCGGTCTTGATGCGCTTGATGATCACGTCACGGCCGCCGACTGCGGCGACCACGGCCTTTGTGTTGGCGCCGACAGCCTCGATCGTGGTGCGAATGACGTCCGAGACCATATGCGGATCCATCACTTCGCCGTCTACGATTGCGTCATCGGGCAGCGGAGTGATCGCAACCTTGACCAGTTCTGGTGTCGACTTCGAGTGATCGACGACGGCGACCTTGACCAGGCCGGATCCGATATCGAGCCCTACGGTAGTCTTTTTCCGGCCAAAAAACGCCATCGCGACCTTATTGAATGAAGAGAAGCGAGTTTTACTCAGGCGCACGCCGCGTTGTTAAGCGTGTTGAAGCGTGCTTTCCTAAGAACTCTGTTTGCTTGCATTTACGTGGAGACCAAACCGCCGGCAATAACGCTTGAAAGGTCGGTCACCACTCGTTCGTGCTAAGACACGATTCAAATGACGAGAAAGTAACGATCGACTGGCACGGTCCCAAAAAACGTCCAACCACGGCCGTTCTGAAATGGGATCGATGGCTATCGAATGGTCGACGGCGATCGACGATTTTACGACGACCCCAACTCGACGGGGAGCGCCAGGTCTGGCAGGTTCCCCCACCGACTCGCCGACTATCGAGTACCGCGATGAATCGAGCCGCGTGATATGGACGATTACCTCCGGCTCGAGGCCTCTTACCTGGCGAGAGATCGTTCCCTCGACCCCGATTGAGTCTGGTAGTCGCAGGCCGGGATCCGTGACCGTCATCGTGATCGCTGACTCGCACGCGTTCAGGGCCACCTCGCGCGCAATTCCGACAGCGGCCAGTCTGGTTTCTTCTCTGGTGGCGAACAGCACGCCCGCGTCGAGAGCCCCGATCAGGACC
>CATPBN010000181.1 GCA_955652635.1 uncultured Gemmatimonadaceae bacterium | reverse complement strand
ATGCGAGTCGACGTGGTCAGGCCCGTCCTGCGCATCGTCCTCGAGCACAAACACGACGGTGCTCTTCCAGAACGGACTGTTCGACAGCGCTTCGATCAGTCTCCCGAGTGCGAGATCGTTGTCCGCCATGTACGCCCGTGGTGTAGGACGGCCCGCTGTCGCCCCGGAAGTATGGTCGTTCGGGAGTCGAACAAACTCCAGCGCCGGGAGCTTGCCCGCTCGGACGAATTCCTGAAACTCCTTCAGCCAGACTTCCACGCGCACCTGATCGGGGATCTGCAAGCTCCAACCCGGATACGCTTTGTTGGTGTGGGCCGCCAGGCTGAGTTTCGTTGGAGCAAACGCCGAGTCCTTCAGTCCGGCCGGATCTTCCGGGGCGTTGACGAACTCGCCGTAGTTCCTGTAAGTGATCCCCGCGCGATCGGCGAGATTCCACAAGTATCCGCTCGACGGTTCTGCGACATCGTCCTCCGGCCGGACTTCTCGATTGAAACCCTCATAATCGTAGCTTCGACCTCGCCCCGAGTAGTTCGAAGGAATTGTTTTCTCCGAGTAATCCGTCACGTACCCTGCCATCGACCAGTTGTGGCCGTCAGGGCTCACCTCTGCGTTGACGAAAAATCTGTCGAAGATTCCGAAGCGTTCGGCCAGCGCGTGATGATTCGGGGAGACCGCGCGCGGGAAGAACACCAGCGAGGAATCGCCATCGGCGCTGGAGATATCGCCAAGCACCTGATCGTAGGTGCGATTCTCCTTGATGATGTAGATGACGTGCTCGAATGGCGGATATTCGTCGGCCGCGGGCGCTGAATCCCATCCGTTCGCCGAAGCAACCCGCTGTGAGAACCCGTTGAGATCCGTGATGCTCGCGTTCGCTGCGGGAACGATCGTGAGCGTGCCGTTGATCTGGCCGAGCGTGTAGCCCGGGTCGTGAGGCGGGTGTCGGATACCCGGCTGCAGGCGCCCGACGTTCGGAGCGGTGCCTCGACCTTTACCGTTCAGGACGAGAAGGTCACCGCCATCCACAACGATCGCCGATGGATACCACCCGACGGGAATTCTTCCGGCTAGTACGTCGTTGCCGGCTGCTCCTGAAACTCCGGAGGTGAATGGCAAGAGATCGAACACGGCAACCGCATTGTTGTCGGCCTCGGCTACGAAAAGCCGTGTTCCGTCTGCCGATACTGCCAGCGCGTTCGGTGTACTGCCCTCGCCGATCGCCGCCGGAGATGCATCAATGAGCGTGGCAAGTACATGCAGGCTGCGGGTAGCGATCACATTCACCTTGTCTGTGCTGCCCGATGCAACGTAGAGCCGGGCGCCATCGGAGCTCAGCGCGAGCGCCGAGGGGTGCCTCGCTACGGGAATCCGCGTTCCCTCTCCCAGCCCATTAGCCTGCGCCGGAAAAGCCGACACCGTCGATCCACCCCACGCGGAGACGTACACCAGTCCGTCGAGTCCAACCACTACGCCGTACGGATATCTCTCCGTCGCCAGCCTCTGCACGACGCGCCACGAGGCGAGGTCAATAACCGCCAGCGAATCAGCCAGGTTCTCGGCCGCGTACAACGTCCGCCCATCGCGCGAGATTGCGATTCCCGCCGGATACCGGGTTCCATCTTTTTTTTCCGGCTTCACCGCGAGCACGATGCTGTCCGCGAGCTTTGCGGCGCGCTTGCGCCAGTCGAACCGATAGATCACATCCTGATTGCCACCGGATACGTACAGTGATCTACCGTCAGGACTGAATGCCAGCCCAAGGAAAACCGCCGGCAGTGGAATCTTCTGAACTGTTCTTCCCGAGGCTCGATCCACGACCTGGATTCCCTGCTCCCTCCAGCCGTTGAGCAGCGCCACCACTCGGTCCTTCTCGGGGGAGAGCGCCATCGCCAATGGCATTGAGCCGAGGTCATAGGAAACACCGGCCGGATCGAGAGTGCGCCCCGTTGGAAGTCGCCGAGATCCGGAAGGATCCTGCGCGGTAATTGCCGCCTGCACGCGCGGAGGGGGGGAATTGCACGCGGTGCCGATCAGAGACACCGTCAACAAACTCATGTATGCGAGTTTCATCCAGCGAAAGATGGCATTGACACCCGAATCTGCCAGTCGGATAATGCGCGAATGAAGACTCGATCCAGCGAGCCGCGTATCGTTTCTGCAACAAAGGCCGATATTCCCCTCATTCGCGAGTTCATCCTCGAGCTCGCCGAGTACGAGCGCGCGCGCCCGGGTGAAGCGCCTGTGACCGAAAAGGATCTCACCGACACCTTGTTCGGGAAGAGACCGGCCGCGGAGGTGCTCATCGCTTACCTCGGAGACAAGCCAGCGGGATTTGCCCTTTTTTTTCACAACTATTCCACCTGGCTTGGCAGCCGCGGCATTTACCTGGAGGACCTCTTTGTCAGACCCATCGCGAGAAAGCACGGAGTCGGCTTCGCACTGCTCCGCGCGCTGGCGAAGATAGCCGTGGATCGGGATTGTGGGCGCGTCGACTGGTCAGTATTGAACTGGAACGAACTGGCAATCGACTTTTATAAGCAGATCGGTGCGAAGCCTATGGACGATTGGACCAGTTTTCGCTTGACCGGTGACGCCCTCGCACAAGTCGCCGGCCGGAAATCGAAGCTGAAATAGGCGAACTGCTTAACTTCTTCCCGTATGCGGCGAACGCGAACTGATATGAGCACCCGCGCGTCGGGCTCCGGGAGAACACCGTGATCTACGGCCGCCGCCCGCGACAGCTAATCGTTGTCTGGGGATTCTCGCTGCTATTGATGCTGTTGATCAACTGGCTCGAGACGCAGGCGCCAGCGCTTCACGAGCTCGTGTTGCCCTTTTACTGGATCATCCTCGCGGTCGCTTTCTATCTGACCTGGCGCTGGCTTCGTGCGCGCTCCAAGAAGGATCGGAGAGGGGTAGATCGCAGGCGCGCGGATCGTCGCGACGAGAACGAGTCATCTGGTAGCGAGTCGCCTGGTTCTGATAGGTGAGGGGCCTTTCGGCTAGTCAGAAATTCGCGGTTCGCCGCGATCCCCGGATTCAAGCGAGCGGGCAGACCGCGCTTCCCGCGCCGCCTTGGCCGCGGACGAGATGTTCGCGGCGTCACCCACATCCGCCAGTGCCGCCACGTTCTCTACGAACACTTGCGTCAGCTCGTCGACGCGGTCGTGAACCAGCATGTCACTCACACGTGAGATGGTCGCGGCGCGCTCCGCGACATCATCGATCGCCGCGCGTACCGTTGCTAACGGCCCTTCGGCAAGCAGTCGTGAAATAGCGACCGACGGGGCGATGTCTCCAGCCAGACATTGCACGAGAATTGCCCTCATCACCGGCGGTTGCACGTTGTCGGTGAGACGCTTGATGGCTTCGGCTTCCAGGCCAGTCCGACTGCTCATGTGAATGCGATTGCGATTGGAGATTTGCGAAAAACCGAAAGCGGCGAACTCGGTTCGTTCGACACCTCATTTCTCCGGCACAACATGAGCCAACCCGACGCGATCCAGTTATACCACTCTACCGGGGGACCAGCATGGCTGCGCGTAAATCAGGGAGCAACCGCAAGTACGGCAAGTCCGCATCAAAGCGGGTCGAGAGCGCGATGCGCCGCCGCAAGAAGGGAACACTCAAGTCCGGCAGCAGCGGAAGAACGGTAAAGAGTCGCAAGCAGGCGATTGCCATCGGTTTGTCCGAGGCGCGTAAGAAAGGAGCCAAGGTTCCGCGCAGGCGCGGTGGCAGAAAGAGCTCGAAGAGTTGAAAACCGGGTAAGCAGCGGGTTGGGTCAGTACTTCGCCAGATAATTGTCCAGCTCCCAGGCGGAGACCTGACTTATATACTCCTGCCACTCCAGTCTCTTCGCCGCCAGGAACTGAGTCGCAATGTGCTCCCCGAGAGCGTCTGTCATGACATTGTCTTTTTCAAGCTCGTTGCAGGCCTCTTCGAGATTGTGCGGCAGATCGTCAATCCTCAGCCGGCGTTTCTCGCGGTGCGACATCTCCCAGATGTTGGTAT
>CATPBN010000180.1 GCA_955652635.1 uncultured Gemmatimonadaceae bacterium | reverse complement strand
TGGAGGCGATCGTCTTCTCTATGTGCAGGCGGACTACATCGTGCCTATCGACCGCATCCAGCTGCCACTTGTCGGCAGCCCATTCCTGGGTCTTAGATACGCGGCTGGGAATGCCGGTGTAGGAAATCTGCCGCCCCTCATCCAGAATCTGGGCGTCGGCGCCGGCGTGAGTTTCCTCCGCGTGGATTTCAGCATTGATCCCGCGCGAAATCGCTCGCCTTTCTCACGTAAGTCCGCGGTTACATTCGGACTTACGCTGCCGATGTAAAACGAGAAAAAGTTTGCTCAGATTCCGCCCTGTGGGTATATTACTGAGCGTGACTTTTGCCTTGTGTCGCGTAAAAATGGGCGGGTAATGGGGACGCTAGTGGTCATTCCGGCGCGCCTCGGCGCTATGCGCCTCCCCCGCAAGCCGCTCCGTCTCCTCTCCGGACTCCCCCTCATCGTCCGGGTATGGCAAAGAATCTCAGAAATGGATGTCGCTGACGCCGTCGTCGTCGCAACCGACGACGAAGCGGTCGCAGGCACAGCTCGCGCGGCCGGCGCGGATTGTGTCATGACCAGCCCGGACCACACCTCAGGCACGGAACGGGTGGCTGAGGTCGCCTCACAGAAGCGCTTTAGAGGTTACGACACGATTGTGAACGTTCAGGGAGATGAGCCGTTCATCGGAAAAGGGGCCGTGCGTGGCGCGGCCCAGCTCGTTGCCGGGGGCCGTTTTCCGCTGGGCACCGCCGCGTCGCACGCAAGCTCGGAGATCCTCGACACCCCGAGCCTCGTCAAAGTCGTAGTAGCCGACGACGGGCGCGCCATGTACTTCTCTCGCGCCCCGATTCCGTTTCTGCGCGACCCTGCCGATGCTGGACGGCTCGCCGAGCGTACATTGCAGCATATTGGAGTGTATGCATACTCGCGGGATGCGCTCATGAGGTGGGTGTCGCTTCCACCTCATCCACTCGAGGAGATTGAGCGCCTCGAGCAGCTGCGTCCGCTGGCCGCCGGATTGCCAATCGGAGTCGCGGTCACGAATGAAGCACCAGCAAGTGGAATTGATACGGAAGAAGACCTGGAGCGCGCCAACGCGCACTGGGACGCCTTTATGAAGGGTGGGGTGACAAATGTCAGGTAGTTCCAACCAACAGACGCGCTACATCTTCGTGACGGGCGGAGTCGTTTCTTCGCTCGGAAAGGGAATAGCGGCCGCCTCTCTCGGACGACTTCTGGTCGAGCGCGGCATGCGCGTGACGATCATGAAGTTCGATCCTTACCTCAACGTCGATCCAGGGACGATGTCGCCATTCCAGCACGGAGAGGTATTCGTGACGGACGACGGTGCCGAGACGGACCTCGACCTCGGACACTACGAGCGATTCATCGACCGCTCGCTGGCCCAGGCCAACAACATCACGACCGGACGCATCTACCTGAGTGTCATCACCAAGGAGCGTCGCGGAGAGTACCTCGGCTCTACCGTCCAGGTGATTCCGCACGTCACCGACGAGATCAAGGGCGCGATGAAGCGGCTCGCCCCGGAAAGCGACGTCGTGATCGTGGAAATCGGAGGCACCGTCGGCGATATCGAGTCGCTGCCATTCCTCGAGGCGATACGTCAATTCAGGCACGAAATCGGTCGCGAGAACGCGATCTTCATCCATCTTACGCTCGTTCCGTTCATCGCTGCCGCCGGCGAAGTGAAGACCAAACCGACGCAGCACTCGGTGCGCGAGCTGATGGAAATCGGAATTCAGCCCGACATCCTCATCTGCAGAACCGAGCGCGCGCTCTCCGAAGAAGTGAAACGGAAGATCGCGCTCTTTTGTAACGTCGAATTCGGCGCTGTAATCGAAAGCAGGGACGTCCCCTCGATCTACCAGATCCCTTTGCTCTTCCACGAGCAGGGGCTCGACGAACGTGTGATGCACAAGCTCGGCTTGCTCGGCCGGCGCGCCCCGGACCTCTCGAAGTGGCGCAGCATGGTAGAGCGGATTCTCCATCCTCACGGCAAGGTGAAGATCGCCGTCATCGGCAAATACACTGGGCTGGTCGACAGCTACAAGAGCGTCCAGGAAGCGCTGATTCACGGTGGGATCGCCAACGACGTCGGTGTCGAGGTATCGTGGCTCGCCAGCGATCTGTTCACAACCAAGGAGAAAACCCGCGAGCTCCTCGCCGATTTTCACGGGGTACTCGTACCGGGTGGTTTCGGAGTGCGCGGAGTGGAGGGAATGCTCGAGGCGATCCGCTACGCGCGCGAGTCCGGGTTGCCGTTCTTCGGCATCTGCCTCGGCATGCAGACCGCGATCATCGAGTTCGCTCGCAACGTCATGGGCCTCTCCGACAGTCATTCGAGCGAGTTCGCCCCGGAGTGCAACGACGCCGTCATCTCGCTGATGGAAGGCCAGCAGCACATCACGGACATGGGCGGCACGATGCGCCTTGGAGCTTATCCCTGCCGCCTGGGTGTCGGAACCCAGGCAGCGGCGATATATGCCACACCTCAGGTGAGCGAGCGGCACCGCCACCGCTACGAGGTCAACAACAAGTACCGCGACCAATTCGTTGAGCACGGCCTGACTCTGAGCGGGTTGTCGCCCGATGGATCTCTGGTCGAGATCGTAGAGCTGCAAACCCATCCATGGTTCATCGGATGCCAGTTCCATCCGGAGCTTCAATCGCGGCCGACTCGTCCGCATCCTCTCTTTGCAAGCTTCATCGCCGCGGCAGTGCAGGCGAAGTCGCCGGCACGAGGTAGCCGCAAGCGGGCATCAGTAGAGACGGCGGAATAGCGTGGCGGAATTCTTTCCCGCGGACAAGCTGTTCCTCATCGCCGGTCCCTGCGTTCTGGAGAGCGACGAGCTCAACCTGAGGGTCGGCGAGGCGCTGGCAAAGATCGCCGAGAGGGTCCCCGGCGGAATCATCTACAAGGCGAGTTTCGACAAGGCGAACCGATCCAATCGGAATGCAGCGCGAGGTCCCGGCCTGGACGCGGGTTTGGCGGCACTCGAGCGGGTGCGAACGGTCACGGGTCTCCCAGTCCTTACGGACGTGCATGCGCCCGATCAGTGCGCGGCCGCGGCAGCTGTCGTAGATGTGTTGCAGATCCCCGCGTTTCTTTGCCGCCAGACCGATCTTCTCGAGGCAGCGGGTGCAACTGGGAAACCCGTCAACGTGAAGAAGGGCCAGTGGCTCCAACCAGAGGGAATGCGCGGCGCAGTCCAGAAAATTCGCGGGCCCGAGAATGCGAACGGCCGCTCGCGCGATATCGCGGTAACGGAGCGGGGAACGTTTTTCGGTTACGGTGATCTCGTCGTCGACATGCGCTCGTTTACGCGACTTCGCGATGCGTGCGGGACGCCGGTGATCTTCGACGCCACTCACAGCGTTCAAAAGCCGGGGCAGGGACCAGAGGGCGCGAGTGGCGGGGCACGCGAGTTCGTACCCGTTCTTGCGCTCTCCGCGATCGCTGCTGGCGCGCAAGGCCTTTTTCTCGAAACGCATCCCGACCCCGACTGCGCGCCGAGCGATGGTCCAAACATGATTCCGTTGTCCGAGATGGGATCGCTGATGGATCGCGCAATCGACATCTGGGCACGTATCAACCGATGACGCACAAAGACATAGTCGAGCGCGGACGTCGGGTGGTCCGGATGGAGACCGAAGCGCTTGGCGAAGCGGAGCGCCGCATCGGCGACGAATTCGCGCGCGCGGTCGAGACCATCGCTCGGTCGGAGGGGCGAGTCATCGTGTCAGGAGTCGGAAAATCTGGACTGGTCGGCCGAAAGATCGCGGCCACGCTTACATCTACCGGGACACCGGCAACCTTCTTACACCCAGCGGACAGCGTTCACGGCGATCTCGGCATCGTCGGCAAGTCGGACATCGCGATACTGATTTCCAAGAGCGGAGAGTCAGCCGAAGTACTTGGGCTGCTCGACCAATTGAAGCGGCTCGGTGTATGTACGATTGCGCTGACAGGCAATGCGAAATCGACGCTGGCGCGCCATAGCGACGTGGCTTTGGACGGGTGGGTTAAGGAAGAAGCGTGTCCGCACGATCTCGCGCCTACCACGAGCACCACAGTGGCTCTGGCCCTTGGCGATGCGCTCGCGATCGCGCTCCTCGAGGAAAAAGGATTCGATGCTGATGACTTTGCGCGGCTGCATCCAGGCGGTTCGATCGGAAAACGTCTGCTGACGAGAGTGGCGGACGTCATGGTTACGGACAACCTTCCGATTCTCCCCGAGTCAGCCACGATGCGGGAAGCAGTCGTCCAGCTCGCGGAACGGCGGGGGATCGCAATCGTCGCGGGAAAGGATGGGTCGGTGTCCGGCGTGATCACGACAGGCGATCTCTCGCGCCTGATGGAACACGAGGACAACGTCTTCCCAATCTCGGTGACGAAGGTGATGAACCGCAACCCGAAAGTCGCCGACTCGGACGAGTTGGGAAGCGCGGTGGTCTATCGGATGGAGACGCACGGCATCATCTCGATGCCCGTGCTCGGGGCCAACAAGAAGATCGTCGGGGTGATCCATCTGCACGACCTGATGCGCGCCGGAGTTGTCTGATGCGCGCCGTGCTGGTGTGCGCGCTTGCCATCCTTGGAGCCGCTGCGTGCAGCACGAAAAAGCAACCGCCCGTCGAGGCCCATTCTCCGCTGGCCGATTCCGCCGATCAAGTGATGTACGGCGCGAGATTCAATCTCACGGACAAAGGCTTGCAGCGCGCGCAGCTCCAGGCCGATACTGCCTACTTCTTCGAGGACAACACTCGAATCGAGCTTGAGAATGTTCACACTACCTTCTTTACCGCAACGGGGGCGAAGAACGCCGTTCTCACGTCCAATCGGGGCAGGTACAACAGCCGCACGAATAACATGGTCGCCCGCAAAAACGTTGTTGTTGTGACCGAGGATGGCCGGCGCCTCACGACTCCCGAGTTGAACTACAATCAGCAGACAAACGAAATTTCCAGCGACAGCGCGTTCGTCATGACTGAGCCGAACCGTCGATTGGAGGGAATCGGCTTTCGCTCGGATCCCGACATGAAGAATATCCGGATTTTGAAGGGAGCCAGCGGCCTTGCCAGAGGTGTGTCGACTGAAACGGCGCCTGCTTCCTCGACCGCGCCAACGTCCCCAAAGCGTTGAACGTGGTGAAGTTCATTTCCGGCGTTGTTGCCTCGTTTGTATTGGTCGCCTCCGCCGAGGCTCAGAACATTCCTCGAAGTTGTGACCTCGATCTCCAAAACAGACCCGGCACCGCGATGACGATAAGGGAAGACCCCACCGGCAAGAGAACCACATTTCTGAGCCGTGGCGTCGTGGCGCACTGTATTGGACAGGGAAACACATTGACCGCCGACAGCGCCGAGTACTACCAGGCCGAAGGAAGGCTGTATCTCGTCGGCAATGTCCACTACACGGAGCCGCGCGCGACCGTCACGTCCCGGACGATGACGTACTATCAGACCGACAACCACCTCCACGCCGAGGGCGACGTAGTGACGGTGATGTCAAACGGCAATACGATGCGAGGGCCGCTCGCGGATTACTATCGGAGCATGCCGCAACGGCCGCTGGCGCGAATGATCGCGAACGGACGTCCCACCGTCACCATCGTTCAACGCGACACGACCGGCAGGGGCAGACCTCCTGACACCGCGCACGTTGTCGCGAATCAGATCGTTATGGAAGGAGACAGCCTGGTCTACGCGTCCGGTGGCGTTCAAATCACTCGTCCCGATCTCCTGGCGACGGGTGATTCCGCTTTTCTGGACAGCGGTAAGGACTTCGCCAGGCTGATGCGGGGGCCTTCGGTGAAGGGCATTGGGACGCACACTTTCACTCTGACAGGTGGCGTCATCGATGTGTACTCGAAAAACCGTCAGGTCGAGCGCGTCGTCGCCACACCGAACGGCCACGCCCTGAGCCAGGATCTCGAGCTTGTCGCCGACAGCATCGACTTGCGGGTCTCCAATAATCGCTTGCAGAGATCGATAGCCTGGGGAAAGACCCGGGCACACGCAGTCTCTCCCGATCGGGAGATAGTCGCTGACTCGATTGACGCCATAATGCCCGACCAGCGCGTCCGCGAGGTCCGGGCATTGCGTAAGGCTTACGCCGAAAGCAATCCGGATTCGGGAGTCGTATCCAGGCAGAGAGACTGGATGAGCGGCGACACGATCATCGCCCGGTTCGATTCGATCCCTCCGACCGACACTACGAGTAAGCCACGGGTCCGTCAAATCGTCGCGCTCGGCAACGCCAAATCGTTCTACCAGATGAAAAACTCGAAGGGGCCGTCGAACGAACCGACAGTCAATTACGTACTAGGCAGAGTGATCGAGATCAATTTCGAGGATCGCAAAGTGGCCACGGTCACGGTGATTGATCGGGCCACGGGAGTAATGATCGAGCCGGCGACCCAGCCTGCCCCTGCAAAGCCGACGACGCCGACGACGTCACACACAACGAACACAAATACGAACAAAGCCAAAGCTGCTACGCCGGTGAAGCCGCCGCCGGGAGCGCAAAAGTGAGTCGCGAACTCCCCGAGAGCTTCCGTTCTCTTATCGAAGGTTCGTCGCAAACCGATCGTCTCGACGGATTGGCATTGCACGCACTTATCAGAGCGGCTGATCCGAACGGCGCGGCAAGAGTCAGGGACATTGCCGCGAACTACCGCGACGACTATCTGCGCGCGCTCCGTGCCAAAGGTCTCGACGCGGGACGCGAAGCGGGCAGGCTGGGCCAGGACGAAGTCCGGGCTTACCTCGCCGCATCGATTCTACCTCGACTCGTTGAAAGCCGCGTCCTCCTTCCTCTGGACGGCGACGTCGAGAGTGACGATGCCACCGTTCGAATTTCTCCCGCGCTCTGGAAGGATATCGCGCCCCACCGTGCGGAATTCGCCGAAGCGATGCGCGAGACCGG
>CATPBN010000179.1 GCA_955652635.1 uncultured Gemmatimonadaceae bacterium | reverse complement strand
TGCACCCCACCCAGCGGCCGCGGCGATCACGAGTCCCGCGGCGATCGGCCATTGAGAGAATCGCCGGACGCGAGATCGGGTAGGGTGAGTGGGTGCGGCACGCTCTCGCAACAACTCCTCGTCAGACTTGCGCGCTTCCTCGCGCGCCCACGCCTCGAGCGACGGCGACGCATCGTAGAGGGGAAGCGCTTCACGCATTGCTGGGCCGAGATTAGGACGTTCGCTCATACAGCATCTCCAAAGTCCACGACGTCATGCAGAAGATCCGCGAGGCGCGCTCGAGCCCTCGACAAGCGCGACATGACAGTTCCAATAGGCACCTCCGTCACCGCGGCGACCTCGGCGTAGGAGCAAGACTGAAGCTCTCGTAAAACGATCGCCTCGCGGAGAAGGGGCGGGAGTTGGTCGACCGCGGCGCGCACGCGTTGCTGGACCTGCAATCGTTCCGCGGCCAGGTCAGGCTGTTCGTGATGATCGACTAACTGTGGCCCCACCGCATCTATCGAGATCGTATCGGTTCCCAGTGGGCGATCCGTGCGGTACGCGGAGAAGCAAACGCGACGGACGATTGTCAGGAACCAGGCGCGCGCATCCTCGTCGCGAAGCGTCGAAAAATATCGGACAGCCCTGAGAACAGCTTCCTGTACGGCGTCTTCCGCATCCGCTTTGTTACCGGTGAGATACATCGCGAGGGTGAAGCCGGCGGATAAGTGTGGCAGCACAACGCGTTCGAACCGCCCGACCTGGGGACCCTCAGCACGCCCCACTTCTACTTTCTCGGCAGCATGACTTACCAACCTCACTTCAAGCCCACCATCATCGCGTTACGACGACCTTTCCCTGCATGACAGGGTGTACCGAGCAAAAATATGGAAATTCTCCGCTCTCAGTGAAACTCACCGAATAGACTGCTTTCGTATCCAACAACGGGGAGCCCGCGAAACGATTGTCCGTGCTCTGGATCTTGTGCGGTACGTCGTCCCGATTGCGCCAAGTCAGTTTGGAGCCCGCCTTCACGGTAACAGTTTTCGGGTTGAAGGCGAAATTGTCGATGGTCACCTCGTTCGCTGCCGATGCACCAGCGACTCCGAGCGCGGCAGCTCGTGGCGCAGCGGACGCGTGTGCTCTCGCCGCGGCCTCGCCGGCGGCAAATGCAGCGTCGGGGGAATTCCCCGAGAGCGTGTGATCGACAACCGCGAGGTGGCGGTTCGAAGGTACATAGTGAACTTCGCGCACGCCAAGAACGTCTGCGAGTTGACCAGCCGGCACGGTCATCGGACCCGGTGACGGCGCTGTTCCGGGGCGCGGCTGTGGAAAAGCGGTCGAGAGTGCCGTGTGAAACGCGACATTGCCTTCCACTTTTTGCATTGTCTGGTGTATGTGGCCATTCAGCACGGTCACCGATCCGAAGCGCTTCAAGTAGCCGAGCGCGTGCGCTCCGTCATCCGTTCCCCAGCCCCAAGCCGGGTATACACTCCAAAGCGGCACGTGCGCGAACACCACGATTGGCGTGCTGCTCGAGAGATGCTTCACGTCGCGCTCGATCCACTCGAGCTGCTCGGCTCCCAATGATCCCAAACCACCTGCCTTGAGGTTGAGAACATTTACGAGTCCCATGAAATGCACCCCGCTGTGGTCGAAACTATACCAGCCGCCGCCGTCACGCGTCCTCTGTGTTCCCTTGCCGTAGCGCTCCAGGTAGCTCGCACCGCCATCTACGCTAACATCATGCTCTCCCGGCACGTAGAAGGTTTTCCCGGTGCGAGCTTCCCGTAGAACCTGATCCGCTGTGTCGAACTCGGAGGGCTTCGAGAGTTGTGTGATGTCGCCTGTATGGAGGAGGAACGCGGGTTGGACTCTTAGGGCATTGATCTTGGCGATCGCTGAGCGAAGTGTCGCAGTCACATCGCTGTTTGCGGCCTTGTCGAAGCCGATGTGACTGTCGCTAATCTGCATGAAGAAGAGCTCTCCTCTCTTCGGTGTTTGAGCACCGAGGCGTGACGAGCTCGGGATGCCGCCGTTGATCGTCCACAACAGACCCGTGCCGACCCACGCCATGCAGCTCAGAAAGTTGCGGCGATCGAGACCGTCTGAATCAATCGCATTGTCCTCGGGCTCACTGTCGACGTCGTCGGTACGACGCCGATCGCGCTCGGGGATGGCGCCTGGTCCATGGGGAGTATGTGGCATCGCGGATTGGTCTCGAGGAAAGTGGTGGTTCTATATAGACCTCGATGGTCCCCGATTTATTCCACGCCTCCGTCCTCCCTACTGATTCACCCCGCTGGCGAGAAATCCACCGTCCACCGCGAGCAGATGTCCGGTAACGAAGCTCGCCGACTCGGACGCCAGAAACACCGCGGCGCCCGCGACGTCTTCCGGCTGACCGAACCGGCGCATCGGCGTGCGCATCAGAAGCTCGCGTCCCCTGTCCGTGCCATCGAGCAACCCCTCGTTGAGGGCCGTCCGGAAGACACCGGGCAGGATCGCGTTGACGCACACGTTGTGCGGCGCCCACTCGACCGCGAGAGACTTGGTGAGCGCGGCCACGCCCGCCTTGCTCGCCCCGTACGCAGCGACTTCGTGCAACGCGACAATGGACGTGAGCGATCCGATATTGATGATGCGTCCATATCGGCGCTCGATCATGTGATAGCCGAAGGCGCGGCACGCCCGCAACATTCCCGTGAGATTCGTGTCCATGATCCCTTCCCACTCGTCGTCGGTGACCTCGAGCGTCGCTCGTCGCACCGTGCGCCCCGCCGCGTTCACCAGAATGTCGACCTTGCCGAATTCCTCGATAACCGCGTCGGCGAGCGCCTCGATGGAGTCGGTGTCCGACACGTCCGCGGTTATCGCGAGCGAGCGGCGTCCGCGAGCCTTGATGGCCCGCGCCGCTTCCTTGGTCAGCTTCGCGCGACGACCCGTCGGGACGACATCTGCGCCGGCGTCGGCGAGGCCGATCGCTATCGCTCTACCGATGCCCGAGGTCGCGCCGACGACTACGGC
>CATPBN010000178.1 GCA_955652635.1 uncultured Gemmatimonadaceae bacterium | reverse complement strand
GGATGGACGAATCATCGGAGCGTTCGCCGCCGAGCTGAATCTCGCGCCAGTCAGGCTGCTCCTTCGCGCATTCGCTCGCGACAGCACCGGAGCGATCTTCCTCGTCAACCGGAAGGGCTATCCCATCGCCAGCTCTGAGGGGGTGACACAGGTCCTCGTCAAGACTCGAATGGCGCCTCCCACGATGAAGAAGCTGCTGCAGAGTGCGCGCGCGCCCTTCACCTACACCAGCTTCGGCGGGCGCGACGTCATCGGAACACTCGAGTACGTCCCGCAGGTCAGCTGGGCGATCATATCAGAAATAACAGCGGAGTCGGCCTTTCAGCAGGTGCGCCATTTCCGTGATGTCTCGCTTCTCGTCATCGCCATTCTGCTCGTTCTCGTCTCGGCAACCGGTTATCGTCTGGGGCGCCTTATCGCTCGCCCTCTCGACCTTCTCACGAAGGGCGCGGGCGAGGTGGCCGCCGGAGACCTCGCAGTCGACTTGCCCGAGGCGCCGGGCGGCGGTGAAGTCGGGTACCTCACCGATGTCTTCAATCACATGGTGTCTCGCCTCCGCGAAGGACGCCGTGAGCTCGATCTGATCCACGAGACTCTGCGCAAGAAGAACGAGGAGCTCGAGATGCTCTCCACCACCGACAGCTTGACTGGTCTGGACAACCATCGCGAGTTGATGCAGCGGCTCGAGAACGAAGAGGGCCGATGCAAGCGCGAGCGCAGAAGCTTCTCGGTTTTGGTCGGCGACGTCGATCACTTCAAGCAATACAACGACGCGTTCGGTCATCCCGCCGGTGACGAAGTCCTGAAGGCAATCTCCGACATCATGCGCGAGTCGGCCCGATCCGTGGATTGCGTCGCCCGCTACGGCGGTGAAGAGTTCGTCGTCATGATGCCCGACACCTCAGCAACTGATGCGCTCGAGCTCGCCGAGCACATCCGGGCCCGCGTCGCCGCCAAGAAATTCATGGGTCGCAAGATGACGCTGAGCATCGGCGTAGCCACCTTCCCCGAGGACGCCGACAACGCCGAGGGGTTGATCTCGATCGCCGACGAGGCGCTTTACCAGGCGAAGCGAGAAGGACGCGATCGTTCGATCCGCGCCCGGAGGCTGGCAAAGACCGGAAGCTGACTAGGGTCGGGCGACGAGCGTGCGGAAGATCCAGCCGCCTCGCCCCGTGTCGTCACTGATCCGGATCCATTCGTCGGCGTAGGAAAAGCCGGTCAGCGTAGTCCCGGAGTCGGCCGCGAAGACGATCGGGAATCCAGTCCCTGGGCCCCCACGAACATTTCCTCGAGTAGTCGTCACCAGCTTCAGGGGAACCGCGAAGGGTGTCTCTCCCGGCCGTGCATTTTCGCGGGCTCCGGCCGACAGTCGCCCGCGATACAAGGACGCCAGCGTTTTTGCCTGATTCGCCAGGTAGAGCGCGCCACCATAGTTCGCCTTGTTGAATTCGGTCGCGGCCAGTCGCACGAATCGCGTGATCTCCGCAGCCTCAGGCGGCTCCTCCTGGGAGCCCGATTTCATAGTTTGGAGAGCTACCTCCGCTTCTGCCATCGCCGACGCTGCCTGGGCGCGATTCGCTCCCGATTGCAGCTTGGCCATCGCGCGCACGACCTCAGCGCGGGTCTCTTCGAGCTTCGCCTGAAGATCCTCGATCTGCGCGTCCTTCGCCAATGCTTGTAGCTCGAGGCGGGCTATTCGCTTGTCCTGGTCGGGGTCCCGCACAGTGACAGTGTCGCGAATCACGCGTGGCAGCTCGAGTGGCTTGGGTTGCGGCTGGCAGGCCCCGCCAATTGCCGCGACCGACAGCAGTGCAAGGCATGATCGCAATAGCGAAATTCCTCGCGAGACGGAGAGTCTCAAATCTGGCAAGCAGCGCGCATTTCGAGCATGGTGCGACATGGTGAGAGAGTAATACAAGAGTGGCGATGGTCGCCAGCCCAGACCACCTTACCAAACGATAACAATGCTTCAACAAATGCGTTGGGCCGTCTGCGCTTCGAGCTTTGCTGCGCTCTCGTGTGCGCACAGTCCGCGAGTGGCCGATTTCATTCAATCCGCGCCGCGCGCGGTACATACTGGCGTCTGCTATGAAGTCTTTGTCCGCTCCTTTGCCGATGCGGATGGGGATGGGGTCGGAGATCTGCGCGGACTGATCTCGCGCCTCGACTACATCAACGACGGAAACCCGCACAGCTCCACGGACCTCGGCGCAAACTGTATCTGGCTGATGCCGATCGCCAAATCGGTGAGCTATCATGGCTACGATGTCACCGACTACTACCACGTGGATCCGCGTTACGGCACCGACGAAGATTTTCGCGAGCTGATCAGAGCCGCGCATAAACGCGGCATCCGCATCATCGTCGATTTCGTTCCCAACCATTCGTCGAGCGACAATCCCTGGTTCCAATCGGCGCTGAACGATCCCGCGAGTCCATATCGCTCCTGGTACCGGTGGTCGTCCGTGAAACCGAATCAACCGGGACCGTGGGGTCAGGTGGCCTGGCACAAGTCTCCTGTGCGCGACGAGTACTACTACGGAGTGTTCTGGCAAGGGATGCCGGATCTCAACAACGAGACGCCTGCCGTAGTGCGGGAGATGCAAAAAGTGACAGCGTACTGGCTGAAGGAGATGGGTGTCGACGGCTTTCGGTTCGATGCCATTCCCTAT
>CATPBN010000177.1 GCA_955652635.1 uncultured Gemmatimonadaceae bacterium | reverse complement strand
GACCGGGGTAAATGTGGTTGACGATCGGATACTTTCGTGTCGAATCCAGATTCGTCGGGACGTACAACAGACCATAGAGATCCGTTTTGCCGTCGCGTGCCTTGACGGTGATTGGCCTGGGGGGTTTCCAGCCGGTCGCCAGCAGACGCGAGATGTCACTCTTCTCCAGAGTGAGCACGGTCCTTCCGTTAAGGTCGCGCAGTAGCGACGTCTGTGGCACATCGGGCCGCGAATAAGTGTCCACGAAATAGCGGCCTGTCGGAGAAAGCGAGATGCTGTGGTCCGCATTTTCCGGCGTGAGCAGCGTCAGCCCCTTCCCATCCATTCCGATTCTGTAGAAATGACGGAAGTACGGATCGCGGCCGGGCTCCTTTGCGTTTCCCACGAAATAGAGCGTGCGGGTTCTCTCGTCGACGCGCAAAAGCTCCGCCACGTTGCCTTCGCCGCTCGTGATCTTGCCCTTGAGTGCGCCGGTCGCAAGATCGTACAGATAGAGCTGCCCCCAGTCGTCGCGCTCCGAAAACCAGATCACTTCGTTGGACGCAGGCAGCACGCGCCAGTTCACAATTCCGTTCCCCGATTCGTACTGGGTCGCGGCGGTTTCTCCCAATACGTCCCTGATCGCCCCGGTCGCCGCATCGGCGATGCGAAGCGTCTCTCTCTTGTGATCCCGCGAGGTGGAGACGAAGGCGACGTGCGAGCCATCCGGATACCACTGGACGTCCGTCCAGCCCTCGTCCCCGCGGCAGATTATGTGGTCGCAAAGCGTAGACCGGTGCTGATCGGCGGGCATCTGAAACCTGATTACCCGCGGCGCATCGACATCGATGACGACGCGCTGAATGGTCGTGATGACGCTGTCGCCCGGCAGCGGGTACTTCCATGCTTGTAGCTCCGGATGTCCCACCTTCGTGTTGACGAGATACATCTCGCCGACGCCGCGCTCGTCCTGCTGGAACGTCGCGATCCTTCGCGAGTCCGGAGACCAGAGAAGGATTGGATTGTCGCTGCGGATCCAGCCGGCGTTGTCCGTCGCGTAGCCGAACTCCTTTACGCCATCAGTGGTGAGCTGTGTCTCGCGTCCGGACGCGACGTCACGAACCCAGAGGTTGTAGGCGCGAATGAACGCGGCGCGCTTGCCGTCGGGTGACACGATTTCCGGAGCAGCTCCGCGTGGCCTTCGCGCAAACTCCACCTTCGCGCGAGCCGCTTCGCGAGCGTCGATCGCGGCGTCGCATCTCGCTGTATCCGGGGAGCAGACGCTACGCAGTGCGCGCGTCGGGTCTACGACGATGAGATCCGCTCCGCCAATCCTGTCGCTCCGGTACCAGAAGCGCTCGCCGCCGAGCCAGGACGGCTGGACGCCAATCCCCGAGACAAGCGGCATCACGTTGTCCCGCAGAAAGCGCTCGGCGCGGGCGTAGTCCGACGCCGTAACTTGCGGGGCCTGTTGTGCGCTGGCGGAGGCGCCCATGGCTGTCGAGAATGCGAGAGCCGCGCCGAAGAGCGTTGGGTGAGCGCGCATCGGTTACCTCACCTTGATCATCGGCGGCGCCAGCACCGCCCGCGGCCAAATGTTGTCGGTCGGATCGCGATCCGGAAATCGACCGTTCGGGTCGAGCGTTATGCGGGTAATCGCGCGGCCACCGAAATCCAGATTGGCGCTAAACGTTCGACTCCCGGAGAACCAGACCTCGACTGGATAGGTGACGATGGCGGTAGTCGAGTCGAGCATCTTGGTGTCCGCCATCTGTCGGTTCGACAACGGTCTGATTGGCGGCCCCTTCGCCGCGAACTCCACCCTTAGAATCACTGGGGAAGGCATCTGTCCGCTCTGGAGAACCGTCACCGTCGTACGATGGCCGGAAGTCGTAACGTTCTGGATCGAGCCATCGACCGACTCAGTCGTGAACAGCCAGTAATTCCAGAACCAGCCAAGGTCGCGGTGCAGTGCGCTGCTCATGAAGAACGCGTAGTCCCACGGAGATGGGTGCTTGAAGCGCCAGGCTTTCGCGTATTCGCTCATCGCGCGTTGCACCGCGGTGTCACCGACAACCCCCCCGAGTGACGAGAGCATGAGCGGAGCCTTTCCGTACGCCGTGAATCCGTACAGCGGCCCCGCGTAGTTCTCGTCCCACATCATCGTTGGCTCGCGCTCGTCCCCGCTGAGTCGGCCATACGACATTCCGAGACTGTCCAGCTGCGCTGGCTTGTGCGCGTAATCGGCGTCGGAGAGAATGTTCATGTACTGATTGAATCCCTCGTCCATCCAGCCGTACCACGTCTCGTTGGTGCCAACCATCATCGGCCACCACTGGTGCCCGGTCTCGTGATCGGCGGCGAAGACCGCGGACATGATGAACATCGGATATTCCATGCCGAGCTCGGGCCCGTCCACCATCGTGAGCTGTGGATATGCGTACGGCATCCAGAGCTTGGAGTAGAACTCGAGCGCATGCCGAACCACCGCCGGCCCCTGCGCGTACAGCTGCGCGTGTCCCGGCAGATAGAGAACGTTAACGGGAACCGTGCCGCGTCCGGGAATGGTCGCGCGCGTCGCGTCCCACACGAATTGTTTCGCCGTCGCCCACGCCACATCCCCGACGGTGTCGGCCACGAAATGCCAGACGAGTCGACTGCCCGCTGCCGTCGATTGTCCGGGGCCGCGCTCCGCCGCGGATACGATCGTTCGCACGGAATCCGATTCGAGGACGTGCGAGAGTCGCTCGCGCGCGGTGGGCGTCAGTACTTCCGTCGGATTCTGGAGAACGCCGGTAGAACCGACGATCCATCCAGCGGGCACATCGATGCTGACGTCGAAGTGTCCGTAGTTGTTGTAGAACTCGGCGTTGCCGAGATACTGCTCAGTATCCCAACCGCCTTGTCGCAGGTCGTCGAAGACGGCAACGCGTGGATACCACTGGGCAATCTGGTACAGGGTGTCTCCCCAGGCGCCCATTCGCTCCCCTCGACCGTTCACCGTGCGCGGCACACGGAAATGCCAATCCGCCTCGAGAGTTCCGGTGCCGTGAGCGGCGATAGGAGTGAGTAGCGTGATTCGGGCGGAGGTGTTTTTCAGGATCGCAGCTAGCGCTGGCGCGCGGCGCGCAGTTCCGGGGATCACCGGGCCAACGGTGTCGATGACTTCCATTGCCTGGCCGTTCGCCACGAGCCGGGTGACTTGCATCCCGTCAGTGATGTCGATTGCCGGCGAAGCGCGTGCAACGTTGGGAGTGAAGATATTCTGGTCGAGTCGGAGGACCAGAGAGTGCATCACTGAGTCGCTGTTGTTGTGGATGGTGACTGTCTCGCGGCCAGTCACGATAGACGTCGCCGGATCCAGGCTTGCGTTGATCTTGTAATCATTCCAGAGCTGCCAGTAGTTTCTTCCCGGACGTCCCGTCGAATCCCTCGTTCCCGCGGCGAACGCGCGCTGGATCATGCGCGTCATTGGGATGTCGCGCCTGACCGCTCGCTGAGGAATCCCGACAATCGACGGCGTGGCTCCTGCTGTTGTCTGCGCACTCAACGGTGCGGTAGCAAGAGCAAGGATCGTGGGGAGGCAAATGGCGCTGAGGAATCGTCCGGTCATTCAAGCTCCTAAGTTGGGCTGCCGCTCGTCGCAAGCGGCGAGGGCGCAAACAATTCGGCACTGCGAAAAGTAGTTGATGAATAGCCGCTAGCGTATCATTCCGCTGCGAGCATCAAGGAGAGAAAGATGGACTTCAAACTCGAGGAAGCTATCCCCGTTCTGGAGCGGACGCCTGCCGTACTCACGGCGCTGCTCAACGAGCTGCCTGATAGCTGGACTGGCGCCCGCGAAGATCCCGACGCGTGGAGTCCGAGTCAGATAATCGGTCATCTGATCAATGGCGAGCGGACAGACTGGATTCCGCGAGCGCGTATCATTCTGAAGCAGGAAAGCTATCGCCGGTTCGAGCCGTTCGATCGGTTTGCGGAGCTCGACTCGGATCGACCGCTGCGCGACAGGCTGGATGAATTCGAACATCTGCGCGCGGGGAATGTGGCGACGCTCCGCGGCTGGAATCTCAAGGACAAGGATCTGGACATGACCGGTGAGCATCCGGAGCTGGGAACCGTGACGATGCGTCAGCTGCTCGCGACCTGGGTCGTGCACGATGTCTCTCACATTGCGCAGATCACGCGCACGATGGCGAGGGAATACACCGCGGCGGTGGGACCGTGGACCAGGTATTTTCGGGTGCTGCAGAGGGATGTGCGGCAATGACAAAGCCATCGGACCACCAGTACCCTTACGCAACTCACCTCGACACCAAGTTTCCCGCGCTGGAAGTCGTCGATATTCCCGCGTTGATCGACGCGGTGCGCGATCGCTGGTACAATCAGACCTTGTGCAAGGTCAACGACTCGGTCGTCCGGCTCGGCGTGATGCAGGGCGAGTATCACTGGCACAAGCACGACGATCTCGATGAATTCTTTTACGTGGTTGACGGTGAGTTTCTGATCGACCTCGAGGATCGCACGGTCGCGTTACAGCCTCGTCAGGGATTCGTGGTCCCAAAAGGCGTTGTCCACCGGACGCGCGCGCCAGAGAAGACCGTGGTCCTGATGGTGGAAGGCGCCAGCATTGTGCCGACGGGAGACTAGCGCGCAGCCAGTCTGAAGTCGTGCTCGAGAACCATGTTGGCGGGCAGGACGACCTTCTCCTGCACCGTGTTTCTTCCGGCCATCCCGACCTTGGCCGTTATCTGCGCGCCGCGGGTGAAGCCACACATTAAATAGGATCCGTCGCTGCCGGTGTCCGTTTCGACCGTGCGCTGCTGATTCGT
>CATPBN010000176.1 GCA_955652635.1 uncultured Gemmatimonadaceae bacterium | reverse complement strand
TGCGGCTGCCGGACTCAATACGTCCGGGCGGCTGGATCAATCTGAGAATCGAGAGAGCGGTCACGGATTTTCCGCAGCCGGACTCTCCGACAATTCCTACGGTCTCTCCCGCGCCGATGTCGAACGACACCCCGTCCACTGCGCGAGCGACGCCCGCTTCAGTGTAGAAGTAGGTCCTGAGATCGCGAATCGAGAGAAGAGGAGTGGGTGTCATCGACTCGTCAGCGGCGATCGTACGCGTCGCGCAGCGCTTCGCCAAGAATGTTCAGGGTCATCACTGTAAGGACCATGAAGAGACCAGGAAAGAGTGACATCCACCACAGATCTGCCACCTGGTCGGCACCGTCATAAATGATGTTGCCCCAGCTCGCCAGCGGTTGCGGTACGCCGACGCCCAGGTAGGAAAGTCCTGCTTCGAGGACGATAACGTGGGCGACGCCGACCGTTGCCGCAACGACGATTGGAGAGATCAGATTCGGAAGCAGGTGCCTCCCAAGAATTCGTCTCCGGCTGGCGCCCAGTGCCTGCGCAGCAGTGACGAATTCCGCGTGCTTCAACGCTAGAACCTGACCTCTGACGATGCGGCTAACGCCGAACCAACCAGTAAGACCTAGGAAAAGGATGAGCGCGCCGATCGATAGCTGCGGCCACTCGACGAGAATCCCGAGGAGGAGAAGAAGCCGCGGGATCGCAAGGAACGCATCGAGCACCCGCATCATTGCGGCGTCCACAACTCCCCCGGCGTATCCCGCGATCGCGCCGTACGCCACGCCAAGAGTGAGACTGACGAGTGTCGCAAGAAGTCCGATCGTCAGCGATAACCGCGCGCCGTAAATCACCCGGCTCAGGACGTCGCGGCTGTACGGATCCGTTCCAAAGGGATGCGCAAGGGAAGGAGAAAGGCTCTTTAGGCCGACAATGTCGGGCTGTGCCGCGGGGTCATACGGCGCGATAAACGGCGCGAGGAGTCCGACGACGACGATTGTTGCAAGAACCACGAGCGCGACCCGGGATGACGGCGTGCGCAGAATGCGGCGCAAGCCGAGTGCGAATGCGGATTCGCGGGGCCGCGGAATGCTAACGAGCGCGGAGTCTTGGATCTGCCCAGGCATACAGGATGTCGGCGAGGAGGCTGCCGAGCGTCACCATGATGCTCCCGATGATCACTCCGCCCACTACGAGGAGATAGTCTCTCGTGCTGATGGCGGTGATCACCGCGAGCCCCATCCCGGGCCACGCGAAAATCTTCTCGATGAAGAATGCTCCGGTGAGAAGCGCGGGAAAGGATAGACCGATGAGACTGATCGTCGGGAGCAGCGCGTTGCGAAGCGCGTGGCGGCGCAGGATCTCGCGCTCGGTCAGGCCTTTCAGTCGGGCGGTGCGAATGTAGTCGGCGGGGAGGACATCGAGCAGCTCTGCTCTCTGGAAACGAGCGACACTGCCCGCAGCGAGAACGGTAAGCGTCAACGCCGGCAGCGTTAGGTGTCGCAATCTGTCGCCGATGCGCGCGCCCAATCCCATGTAGTCGTGCATCACAGCGTCCACTGCGCCGCCGACCGGGAAAATTGGGAGCCAGTAGGTGAAAGCAAGGAGCGCCAGGATCGCGAACCAGAAATCGGGCATCGAGAACAGGACGAGAGTAACTCCGCTCAAAGCGTGATCAATCGCAGATCCGCGTCTCGCGACCTGAATCAGCGCGATGAGAATTCCGAGCGAAAAACTTCCAACGAGCGCGACACCCATCAGCAGCAGCGTGTTCGGCAGGGCGGTGGCGAGCACTTCGAGCACCGGGCGATCGTGCGAGAAGGACCACCCGAGGTCACCTCGCGCGAGCTGTCCGATGTAGCGGGCGAACTGTTCGGGAAGCGGTTTATCGAGCCCGTATTGCGCGCGGAGCGTTTGGCGCACGCTCTCGCTGACGTTGGGGTTGTCCATCACGGCGCTGAACGGATCGCCGGGCGCGAGATGGATTAGCGCAAAACTGATCGCCGCCACGAAGGCGACGATTACTGCGGCCTGCGCGAGCCGTCGCGCGAGGTAGCGGATCACCCGCTACGGGGTTTTCTGGCTGGCGGATACCCACCAATCGGGGATGTGTGCCCACCAGGCGCCCGATCTCAGCGGCGCGAGATGCACACGTGCGTTGTATCCAACCGTCCCTCTTGGCTCAGCCAGCCAGATCGCCGGCGCGTCCTGGATGATCGTGTCGTAGGCCTTGGTGAAGTACGATTTGCCTTTGGCGGGATCGAACGATGAGATAGCGCTGTCGACGTAGGCATCGAACGCCGGGTTCTCATACGAGCCGTAGTTCTCGCCGCTGGAGGCGCGCGAGCCGGCCGTTCCCCACGATCCGCGAACCGAGCCGGGACTCGGCTCAATGTTCCAATATCCAATCGCGGCGTCGAACGCTCGCTTTCTCTCTTTCTCGACGAGTACAGGGAAATCGAGCTGTTCGACGTCGACCTTGACGCCCGCCCGCCGGAGCTGCTCCTGGATGAGCACCGCCAATCGAATGCGCACTTTGCTGGTGTTCGGCACTGAGAGAGTGAATTGCAGTGGCCGCCCTTTGCGCGAGCGCATT
>CATPBN010000175.1 GCA_955652635.1 uncultured Gemmatimonadaceae bacterium | reverse complement strand
TTACGGATCAGACTGCGTCCTCCGTCGCACCCGACGAGATATGCCGCCCGCAGCGACTGGCCGTCGGACAGCTCGACGTCGACGCCGGTGTCGTCCTGCGCGAAACCGGTCACCTCGCGTCCGCGATAGATCGGCACCGCCAGCTCGCCGACCCAGCCGGCCAGTATGCGCTCGATGTGTTTCTGCCACAGGGCGAGCCCGTAGGGGTGCCGAGTGGGAAAGTCGCTGATGTCCAAGCGGGTTACGGCGAACCCCGCGACTTGCATGACCTGACCCTGTGAAAGGAATCGATCGGCGATTCCGCGCTGATCGAGAACCTCGATGGTGCGTGCGCTCAGACCGCCTGCGCGCGATCCGGGGAGGTCCTGGCTGGCGCGGCGCTCGACAATCGCGACGTCGACGCCCGCCAACGCCAACTCGCCCGCCAACATCAGCCCTGTCGGACCTCCTCCGGCGATCACAACCGCGTGTTCGGTCATCGCAACTCCTGGTTTAGCATGAGCGCGAAGTTTGAACTCGC
Organism: uncultured Gemmatimonadaceae bacterium; assembly: GCA_955652635.1. Classification (GTDB taxonomy): domain Bacteria; phylum Gemmatimonadota; class Gemmatimonadetes; order Gemmatimonadales; family Gemmatimonadaceae; genus UBA4720. Next base: position 3,093 of record CATPBN010000175.1, on the reverse strand, counting down.
ACAGGGGCCTTGCCGCAAGCCTTGGGGTGCGTGATAATGTCCATTGGCCCCCAATGATAGTAGGGCGATGCTATGCTGGCTTCTGGTCCGTTCTCCCGAGGCGGCAACTCAGACCGCGCATCGAGCCGACGCCCAACGGCTTCGCGAGACCGAGGCGAGCGTCCCCTCGTCCGGGACGGATTCGCGACTCACCACGCCGTGATGTCTAACACGCGTGATACGGCCACACGCATCGACCACAAACATTCTTAAGCGCTCTCGTCGAGGTCATCGGACACTATGGCTGAAAAGAAACCAGCAAAGGGCACGCAGAAATCCGCCAAGAGCACCACCGCGATTGGCAAGGCGTCCAAAGGATTCACGGACGAGGAACGAGCAGCGATGCGGGAGCGCGCTCAAGAGTTGAAGGCCGGCGCAGGAAAGGCGGGCGAGGAAAGCGCCGTGCTCGCGAAGATCGCCGTCATGCAGGCACCGGATCGCACGATGGGTGAGCGGCTCCATGCCATCATCAAAGCCAGCGCACCAGAGCTCTCGCCGAAACTCTGGTACGGGATGCCCGCGTATGCTAAGGACGGCAAAGTCGTCTGCTTCTTCCAAGACGCGCGGAAGTTCAAGACGAGGTACGCAACGCTCGGCTTCAGCGACAAGGCGGCCCTTGACGAAGGCCACATGTGGCCGACCGCCTTCGCGCTGAAGGAGTTGACCGCCGCCGACGAGGCAAGGATCGGCGCCCTCGTGAAAAAAGCGGTGAGCTGAGAACTCCTTCTTCGCGAGTTCGGTCAGCAATCAGATCTGGTGACTATGCAACCTTGTCTCTCGATATCGGCAAATTGCGAGTGAAGTGAGGAACCAGGCCAAGCAACCGCTGGATGACTGTGAGCTGTGCTCGGTGCTGCATTTCATGCTCCTTGGTGCCGAGTAGCATCTCGAAGCGGCTCACCGATTTGCCATTGGGTAGCCGGACCGGCTCCGAGAGGAACGTCTCCGGTAGCTGCTCGACCCACTGCGCCCACCGATCGCCCTCCGTGCGCAGGAGCTCGATGATCTCGGCCTTCGAGCGCTCGCGTGTCTCCTCGACCTCGGACGTCGCCAGGAACGCGCCGAAGTCGAACCCGTCGAACGATGCGAGGCGCTTCTCCTCGTGCATGAAACGATCAGCACCGGCAAGCCACGCGATGTGGACCAGCGTTTCGCGGACCGAGCGACTCGCGGGGGCCGGCCGGTACTGATAATCCGCTTCCGGAATCTCTTCGGCGACCTGGATCGTATTCCTGCGAACGGTTCGGAAACTGTCCGTGAGGTGGCGAACGCTATAGAGCGACATGTCTGGTCCTTTCAGAAAGTGACGATGGTCAGTTGGCGAGGAACTTCCGGATGTTTTCCGCCTGGCCGTTCCAACCGCTGGAGTTGCTGCTGAACGCCTTGGCGCGACGTGACTCGGGGATCGCGTCAAAGCCCGACTCGACGATGGTGAGTCGCGTCCCGGCGCCCGCATCCTCGAGCTTGAATGACACCCGCGTCGTTGGCTCCGCCGAATAGTCGACCCCGGGCTCGATGGCGTATGGATGCCAGCGGAAGGAGAAGAACCGGTCCGGCTCCATCTTCTCGATCCAGATCGTCATCGTCACATGCTCGTAGCCGCGAATATTGATTTGTCCGCTGACCTCGGCGCCGGGGGCGAACGGTGTCACGAGGGACACGCCGAACCAGGCGTTGAACTGCTTGACCTCGGTCAGCGCGCGCCAGACGCGCGAGCGCGGTGCGTCGAGAGTAATCTGCTTTTCGATGCGATCGGTGGATGGGGTGGTGGTTGGCATGGCAGTTGGCATGGCGGTTCTCATCGGGGGTTGGAAGGGTCGTTGTCGGGGTGGCGGAGCAGCTCGACGAGCCGCTCGATCCGCGTATCCCAGAGGCGTTCGTAGCCGCGCAGCCAGTCGTCGGCGCGCGCGAGCGGTCGCGGGTCGATGCGGCAGTAGTGGATGCGCCCGCGGACGGTGCGTTTCACGAGCCCGGCTCGCTGCAGCGTCTGGATGTGCTTCGAGGCCGCGGCGAGCGACATCCGAAATGGCGACGCCAGCTCACCGACCGTGTGCTCACCCTTGGCAAGTCGCTCGAGCATGGCCCGCCGGGTCTGGTCACTGAGTGCGCGGAAGACGAGGTCGAGCCGCGTGTGATTATGTTCAACCATATGGTTTAAGATAACGTCGGTCGCTCGATTGTCAACCGTCTGGTTGAATGAGGCGGGCCAGCCGAGCGATCTGTCGAACTATGGCGGCTCGCTCCGCTCCCTGCCACTTTGTTATCGTGAAAGCTGGCCGCCCAAGCAGGACCGCGCACTTCGTCGCCCTCGGCCGCGCCGTCGCCGATGCCGGGCTGTCGCACGTGCCGGATTTCCACGACCCGACTGCGCCCGTTTTTCTCAGCGAGAAGGGAACGCGGAATCTCGCCAAAACCGTGCACGCCGCCCGAGAAGGAAGGCGTGGCATCGGACTCGAAATGGCGCGTGTGATGGCGGACATGATGGCGTTGCGCACCGCGGCCATCGACGTTGCGGTCCGCGACGCGATCGCCGGTGGTGCGACCCAGCTCGTCATTCTCGGCGCGGGTTACGACGGGCGCGCGTGGCGCATGCCCGAGCTGGCCGGTGTGAAGGTTTTCGAGGTCGATCATCCGGCCACGCAGAGTGACAAGCGCACGCACCTGGCCGAGTTGCCTCCGGCCACCGGAACTGTCAGCTTCGTCTCGATGAACTTCGAGCTGGAGTCGCTCGACACTGTCCTCGACCGTGCCGGACACAATCGCTCGTCGCCAACCTGCTGGATCTGGGAAGGAGTGGTCATGTACCTCACTCGCGACGTGATGCGCGCCACCCTTGCCGGTATCGCCGGAAGGAGCGCGCCCGGGTCGACCTTGATCGTGAATTACCACACTGTTCATCGCCAGCTCTTTGCGCGGTTGATGTTCCGGTTGATCGGCGAGCCGCAAATCAGCGCCTGGACGCAGGAGGAGATGGCCGCAGACCTGCGGTCCGTTGGCTTTGTTGTCCACGAGGATTCCGGCATGGCCGACTGGAACGACCGGTTCGCGCAGGGC
>CATPBN010000174.1 GCA_955652635.1 uncultured Gemmatimonadaceae bacterium | reverse complement strand
TAGTCCACCCGATTACTCAAAGCGAACGAGAGTCCCTCGAGCTCCATCGCCATATTGACATTCCGCACGGTGACATCAGAAGGCACCGACAACTGCACCGGTGCGAAATTCAGGATGGCCTTGATGCCCGCGCGGACGACTTGCTTCACCACTGGGGGCGTGTTCTCTGCCGGGGTCGCCAGCACCGCGATGTCGAACTCCTGCTTCGTCGCGTCCTTCTCGAGCTCGGCTATCGGCCTGACCGTGAGGCTCTCCCACTTCTTCCCGATTTTGGCCTCGTCGATATCGTAGACAGCCGTAACGTTGAACCCGCGCTCGGCGAATCCGCGGTAACGTGCGAGCGCAGCGCCGATCTTGCCCGCGCCGATGATGCATACGCGCCACTGTTTTCCTAGCCCGAGAATCTCGCGCAGCTTCTCGGACAGCTCAGGAACAGAGTACCCGAGCCCGCGTTTGCCGAATGACCCGAAGAGCGAGAGATCCTTTCGCACCTGGGCGGACGTCGTGCCACCGAGACTGGCGAGATCGTCGCTCGAGATTGTCTTGAGACCATCGCGCTCGGTCCCCTCGAGAAAGCTGAGATAAAGGGAGAGGCGCCTGACTGTGGATTCGGCTATCCGCTTCAAGATCGTGCTTGTGAAGTAATTCACAAACTAATCTCAAGGGACACGAGGGGGCAAGAAAGACAACTACGCAGAACGGGTGCGAGTGGTGAATGGCGGTTGAAGTTGTTCAGTTGCGGTCATTCGAAATGACTCCAGCCGAGGGTTATCTTCATTCATGCCAGTCCACGTCACCTCCGAAATCGGCGCTCTGCGCACCGTGCTGGTCCATAGCCCCGGCGACGAGCTGCTTGCCGTGACCCCGAGCACCCGCGCGGATTTCCTGTACGACGACATCGTCGACGCCGATCTCGCCAAGCGCGAGCACAAGCGCTTCGTCCAGGTCCTCGAGCGGTTCTGCGAGGTGCTGCACGTCCGCGACCTCCTCACCGACGTGCTCGAGGACAGCAAGGTGCGCGAGCTCATCATTCGCGAGACGCTCGACGTCGTCCCGCTCGAGCCACTCGGTGCCGAGCTGCGCGAGCTGCCTCCCGCGGCGGTGGTGAAGCTTCTCATCGAAGGAAAGGAGGAGGAGCCGGGCCCGCTGTCCCGAACCCTCAACGAGTTCAGCTACTCACTCCCGCCACTGCCCAATCTCTTCTTCACGCGCGACTCGGCGATGGCCATCAATCAGAACATGATGATCGGCTCGATGCGCTTCCACGCGAGGTGGACTGAAGAGCTGATCATGAAGGCGCTGTTCAGCTCTCATCCAAAACTGAGCAACAACGGAATACTCTACGACGGATCGGCGGAGCGACGGCTCAACCACACGCTCGAGGGAGGAGATGTTCATCCCCTCCGCGAAGATGTGCTCCTCATCGGCTTCAGTGAGAGATCAAGCCCTGCGGGAATCGACAGTCTCGCCACGCTGTTGTTCGAGCGGACGGAAGTCAGCAAGCTCATCGTCGTCGTGATGCCGCAGGAGGCGACGGCGATCCACCTCGACATGATCTTCACTCACGTTGACCGCGAGCTGTGCGTGGTTTATCCGCCCCACTTCATTGGGCCGTACCGCCTGCCGATACTTCTATGGCAGAAGGGCGAGACTCAAATGAAGGAGCAAGCTGATCTGTTCGCCGCGCTCAAGCATTGCGGATTGCCGATGGAGCCGATTCTTTGCGGAGGGTCCCGCAGAATCGTCCAGGATCGTGAGCAGTGGGCGTCGGGTTGCAATTTTACCGCGCTGCGACCAGGGGTCGTTACCTCGTACGCGCGAAACGAGACAACACTGAGAGAATTGGAGAAAGCCGGGTTCAAGATGATTTCCGCCAAGGATTTCCTGTCGTCCAAGCAGGAGATTGCCGCGCACGAAAGAGCCGCGATCAATTTTGCGGGCGGCGAGCTGGTCCGCGGCGGCGGTGGTCCGCACTGCATGACTTGTCCGATCACGCGGGACGATCCGTGGAGCTGACGCGCGGAGTCTACTCCGAGCCCGCGGACACGCTCTTGACATCGCGCGCCTTCGACTATCTCGCCGCGGGGCCTGCCGACGTCGTGGATCTGATCGGGCACATCTGCAGCCTTCCTGGTGCGCCGAGGATCGTCGCTGAGCACATGGCGCACGCGCTGTTCGCCGGACGCCGTGAGTTCGTGCGCGGTCAGGATGGGCGCTGGATGATCAGCGACCTCCAGGCGAATCAGCGAGTCCTAGTGCCGGCCGTGCCGATCGGGTCGCTCGCGACTCAACGCAGTCGTCCATATTCGTCGTCACGATTTGCCAACGAGCCACTCAACAAGCTCTCCTACGTCGTCGTCGACACCGAGACGACCGGCGGACGCGCGTGGTCAGGGGATCGAATCACGGAGATCGCCGCGGTCGTCGTGAAGGATGGAGAGATCGTCGAGCTGTTCGAGACGCTCGTCAATCCACAGCGCTCGATCCCGTACTTCGTCACCCAGCTGACGAACATCACCTGGGACATGGTGAGGGACAAGCCGACGTTCGATCGTGTCGTGCCCGAAGTCATGCGTGTGCTCGAAGGCAACGTCTTCGTCGCCCACAACATGATGTTCGACTGGCGCTTCGTGACGTCCGAGCTCTCGCGATCCACTGGGCGGAGGCTCGAGGGCCGACGCCTCTGCACCGTCAACATCGCGCGCAAGGTTCTGCCGCAGCTATCGCGTCGTTCGCTCGATCACATCGCGCACTACTATGGTGTGGAAATCCGTGGTCGCCATCGCGCGGGCGGCGATGCGCTTGCCACAGCGAAGTGTCTGCTCCGCATGCTCTCCGATCTCGGAGACCGCGGCTGCGCCACCTGGGGAGATCTCGAGACTCTTCTCCGTCAACCGGCTGTTCGTCGCAAGAAGCGGCGAGCGTCCGGATTGCCGACACCAGTTCTCCGCGACACCACGGCTTGACCGCGCCAAGTCCGAGAGTTGAGCGCCACAAGATCGGCGCTTTCACCGTCCACGCGATTCAGGCAGGCGGGCAGAAGCTCGACGGCGGAGCGATGTTTGGCGTCGTCCCCAAGTCGTTGTGGGAAAAACGCATTCCTGCCGACGAGCGAAATCGAATTCAGCTCGGCATGCGCTGCCTCCTGATCGAGCATCCGTCGGGATTGGTGTTGATCGATACGGGCGCCGGAAACAAGGAAAACGCGAAGTTCAAGGACATCTACGGCCTGGAGAACGAGGGCGCGGATGGAGCGACGATGCTGGAAGACGGACTCAAGGAGATCGGCGTCGCACCGGCTGACATCGCGATCGTGATCAACACACATCTTCATTTCGATCACGCGGGCGGCAACACCCGCATTCGGCCGGACGGGGGGGGCTCTCTCGAGATAACGTTTCCGAACGCCACGTACATCGTGCGACGCGGTGAGTACGAATACGCGCTCAACACCAACGAGCGAACCGCCGCGAGCTACTTCGAGCGCAACTACGTCCCACTCGAGGAGGCCGACAAGATCGAGTTCGTTACTCGCGAGAAAACGATTGTAAAAGGAATCCGGGTGATTCCGACTCCGGGCCACACTCCATATCACCAGAGCATCCTCATCGAATCAGCCGGTGAGCGCGCGTTTTATCTGGGCGATCTCTGCCCGACCCACGCCCACCTTCCGCTTCCCTGGATAATGGGCTACGACGTGGAGCCGCTAGTCACACTGGAGACGAAGCGGCGGATCCTGAAGCAGGCTGTGGACGAGGACTGGCTGCTGATCTTCGAGCATGACGCGACCGTGCCGTGGGGAAAAGTGGAACACGATGGGAAGACGTACCGCTTGGCTGGAGGCTGAGCGCGAGCAGCGCGGCAGTTTCGCGGTTCGTGTTACGACAGAGGTTGGTACAGCTCGATCCGATTGCCTTCGGGATCTTTGATCCAAGCGAACCGGCCGTAATCGAAGTCCTCGGTCTTCTCGATCTCGATCCCGTCCGCTTTGAGCTGCTCGAGGAAGGCCGCTAGGTCTCGGACCCGATAGTTGATCACCGCCTCCTTTTTCTCTGGCGGTAGCGCGACCTTGGACTGCGTGATCGAGAAGACCGTAGAGTCCACCTTGGACGAATCGCTCAGTCGCCGGTACTTGAACTCAGTCCCGTAGACCTTGCCGTCCTCGTAGGTCTCGAGCTTGAGCCCAAAATGATGCGCGTACCAGTTGGAGAGCGCCTTGGCATCGTTGGCGGAGATGAAGACCCCGCCGATGCCATCGACCGATATGCGCCGCTCAGCCTTGCCGCCCATGAGGTTCTTTTTCATACGGCGAGCTCGCCGCCCACCAGGCGCTTCTTCATGCCGCGAATCTAGGCCTTGCATGAGCAGGCCGGAAGTTGGCCCTAAGCCGGAAGTTGGCCCGATCCCTTGCATGGCACACCAGGCAGTCCTATCTTACACGCTGACAATGCGATAAGCGGGAGATCCGGGCGGATCACCCCACCCTTTGGCCCTCGATGTGCGAGGCGTGCTGCAGGAGTTCAAGCCACTGGATGACGCCTCATGCGGGCGCTGTCTGCTGCGCGGACTCCGAAAAGGGGGTCCGCTTTTTTTGTTTCCTTTTTTTCAAGGGTAGATCGTATTCAGGACACCACAAAACGCGTACGCGTCAACAAACAGATCCGCATAAGTCCTATCAGGGTAATTGCTGCCGATGGAGCACAGCTCGGAATCATGGATGTGGAGACGGCCCTGGCAGCGGCGATAGACCAGGGACTGGATCTGGTTGAAGTCGCACCGATGGCGAGGCCACCCGTGGCCCGCATCATGGATTACGGGAAGTTCAAGTTCGAACAGGCCAAGATGGCCCGCCAGGCGAAGAAAAAGCAGCACGTGATTCATCTCAAGGAAGTGAAGTACCGACCTGGGATCGAAGAGCACGATTTCATGACGAAGACGCGGCACGCGCGCGAGTTCCTGAACGAAGGAAACAAGGTGAAGGTGACGTTGATGTTCCGCGGCAGGCAGATCGCCCATCCGGAGCTCGGACGTCTGGTCGTAAATCGGGTCGCGCAGGAGCTCGCCGACGTGGCGAAGATCGAGGCGGATCCGAAGTTCGAAGGGAAGTTCATGACGATGATTCTCGCGCCCAAGTAGGCCGCGACTTACATACGAAAGGATTCAGCAATGCCGAAGATGAAGACCCACAAGGGCGCCAAGAAGCGCTTCAAGATTACCGGCTCGGGAAAGGTGAAGCGCATGCGGGCGTTCAAGAGCCACATCCTCACCAAGAAGTCGTCGAAGAGAAAGCGCCGCCTCCGTCATGCCACGACCATCCAGACCCGCGGCGAAATCAGGAACATCAAGCGCCTCCTTCAGGCGTAAGGGAGCCCATATATGCCACGCGTAAGATCGAATGTCGCGCGCTTGAAGCGCAGAAAGCAGGTGATGAAGGCCGCTCGCGGCGCGTTCGGCGCGCGGAGCAAGCTCTGGAAGGCAGCGAAGGAAAACGTCGAGCGCGGCTGGAAGTACGCGTACCGCGATCGCAAGAACAAGAAGCGCGATTTCCGTAAGCTGTGGATCGTCCGCATCAACGCCGGCGCGCACCAGCACGGAATGTCCTACAGCGTCTTCATGCACGGGTTGAAGAAAGCCGGCATCGAAGTCGATCGAAAGGTTCTATCTGACATCGCCGTCAACGACTCCGCAGCGTTTACCGCTCTCGCCGAAAAGGCGAAATCAGCTCTCGACGCCGCGTAACGTTCCATTCGTGCTCCAAGAGGGACTCTGCCGGCGCTATGACAAACCAGCGCGGTGGAGTCCTTTTGCATTTCGTCCCCAATTTCGGTAAACCGTGACGCTTTCCGAATTCCAGCAGAAGGTCACCATTCTCGCCGATGAAGGCGAGAAGCTGATCGACCAGGCCACGACGGCATCGTCGCTGGAGGATGCGCGCACGTCCCTGCTCGGCAGAAAATCGGGACGCCTGCCGGAGCTCTTCAAGCTTCTGCCATCGCTCGCGCCGGGAGAGTTGCGCGAAGCGGGCTCGCTTATCAACGCCGTCAAAGCGAAACTCGACGCGGCCCTCGAGGAACGCCGCCGGCAGCTGGACGCCGCCAGCGTCTCCAGACGCAACATCGATCTCACCATGCCGTCACGTCGCCAATGGCTCGGCGCCAAGCATCCCGTGACGCTCGTGATCGAGGAGATCGAAGAAATCTTTCGCGAGCTCGGCTTCACGGTCGCCCTCGGGCCTGAGGCGGAGACCGAGTGGTACAACTTCACCGCGCTCAACTTTCCGCCCGACCACCCGGCGCTCGACCTGCACGACACGCTCTACCTGGGCGAAAACGTGATGCTGCGAACGCACACGTCGCCTGTGCAGATCCGGACGATGCAGAAGAACAAGCCACCGATCAGGGTTCTCAGTCCAGGCAACGCCTACAGACGTGATTTCTTCGACGCATCGCACGCGCCGATGTTCGCCCAGATCGAGGGTCTCGCCATCGATGAAGGCGTCAGCTTCGTCGATCTCAAGGCGACACTGACGCGGTTCGCGAACGAGTTCTTCGGCAAGACCAAGACGCGTTTCCGGCCGAGCTATTTCCCCTTCACTGAACCGTCGGCGGAAATGGACGTGGAGTGCCAGCTCTGTCACGGTTCCGGTTGTCCGAGCTGCAAAGGTACGGGCTGGATGGAGATTCTGGGATCGGGCATGGTGCATCCGTCCGTCATCAGCGCGGCTGGCATCGACTCCGATCGATACACTGGCTGGGCGTTCGGAATGGGGCCGGCGCGGATCGCGATGCTGCGCTACGACATCCCGGACATAAGGATTCTCTACGATTCAGACGTGAGATTCCTTTACCAGATCGCTCGTTGAGCGCGCCATGAACGCATCCTACGAATGGCTGCGGACGTTCGTGCCGTTCAAGCTCACGCCGACGGAGCTGCGCGACCTGCTCACGTCCAAGTGCGCCACGGTCGATGACTTGATCTCGCTGCGCGAAGATCTGCGCGACATCGTGATCGGCCGCGTCGTCGAGGTTGCGCGGCACCCCAATTCTGACCATCTGTGGCTCACCAAAGTCGATGCGGGGGGGGGCGGGGGCGCGCTGGTCGAAGTCGTGTGCGGAGCCGCCAATGTCACCGTCAACACGCTTTATCCATTCGCGCCAGTCGGGGCGGTTCTGCCGGGCGGCGTCAAGATCGAGAAGCGAAAGATTCGCGGCGAAACTTCGGAAGGAATGCTCTGCTCGGCGAAGGAGCTCGGGCTCGGGCAGGATCAGGAGGGAATCATGGCCCTCTCGGTCGTCGCCCAGCCGGGTACGAAGTTTCTCGACGCGATGCCGATCAGTGACACCCGGCTCGTCATCGACGTGTTGCCCAATCGTCCCGACCTGCTGTCGCACGAAGGACTCGCGCGTGAAATCGCTGCTGCAACAGGCGGAACGGTGACGCGTCCCGAGATCGCGGAGGAAAAGCCGTTCGTAATTAGAACCCACACGGTGAAGGCGATGTCGGGAAAGGTTGGTGATGTCACGGTTCGACTGGAGGACAGCGATGGCTGCCACCGCTACGCCGGCGCGGTCATCACTGGATTGAAGGTGAGGCCCAGTCCCACCTGGCTGGCGCAGCGGATCGAGGCAGCGGGGTCGCGCTCCATCAACAATGTCGTCGACGTCACCAACTACATGCTGCTCGGCTTCGGACAACCGATGCACGCGTTCGATCTCGAGAAGATCGCGCGCAGCACCGTGGTCGTGCGGAAGACCCGTGGGGAAGAGCTGATCAAAACGCTCGACGGAGTCGATCGCACCATGCCGCCGGGCGCTGTTGTGATCGGAGACGCAGAGCGTGCGCAGGGAATCGCCGGCATCATCGGTGGGAGCGGGAGTGAGGTCACTGACGATACCACGGAGATCTTCCTCGAGGTCGCGGCGTTCAATCCAGCCCGGATCCGTGCCACCCGCCGCGCGCTCGGGATCTCCACGGACGCGAGCTACCGATTCGAGCGGGGCGTCGACGTAGATGCGATTCCAGGGCTCGTCGACTACGCGGTTCGTCTGATTCTCTCTGTCGCCGGCGGAATCCCGCAGGGAAGTCCGATTGATTTGTACCCCTTGCCGAAGCGTCCGGCGCCGATTTCGCTCCGTCTTGCGCGCGTAGCGCGACTGCTTGGGGAACCAGTTGAAAGCGGTGAAGTGGAGAGAAATCTGAGGTCGGTCGGATTCAGAATCGCGCCCGAGGCGAAGGACGTGCTCAAGATCTCGCCGCCGAGCTGGCGTCACGATGTAAGAGGCGAAGTCGATCTGGCAGAAGAAGTAGCGCGTCTTCGCGGCTACGACACGTTTTCGTCGGAGCTCCGGCCATTCCGCGCCAGCGCGGTCCCCGATTCTCCGCTGGTGGCGGTGATTAAACGGGTCGAGGAGGCGCTCGTCGCAACGGGTCTGCTCGAAGTGCGTCCGATGCCGTTCGTGGCGGAAGGAAAGGGCGGAAGCGTTCGCGTCACGAATCCGCTTGCCGAGGACGAGGCGTACCTGCGTGGGGATCTACTCACGACGCTGATCGCCCGTGCCGAGCACAACCTCGCTCACATGCAGGGGAACGTTCGCCTCTTCGAGATCGGTACGGCTTTTTTTGCCGGCGACACTCCTGCGAAACTTCCCGGGCCAAGAAAGGCAATGCTTCCGCGCGAGGAAATGCACGTGGCCGCGCTCGTGATGGGCCAGCGCTCGCCGACGCACTTCACG
>CATPBN010000173.1 GCA_955652635.1 uncultured Gemmatimonadaceae bacterium | reverse complement strand
TAGAGCGTAGGGGCCACACTCGTTCCCATCCCGAACACGATCGTTAAGCCCTACAGCGCCGATGGTACTCCGTCCGAGAGGACGCGGGAGAGTAGGCCGTCGCCGGCATCTCATTAAGGGCCACCCAGATTCTGGGTGGCCCTTCTTGTTTTTGCTCGCAGTCCGCAGCAGTTGCTGAGCAAACGGGAGTATCTTGGGTGATGCCAAAGGCTGGGATAGTCACTGTCGCAGGAAAACCGAACGTCGGGAAATCGACGCTGCTCAATCGCATCGTCGGGCAGAAGCTGAGCATCACCAGTCCCAAGCCCCAGTCGACCCGTGACCGCATCGTGGGGATCTACACGGGCGATGATACGCAGCTCGTGATCCTCGACACACCCGGACTGCTCAATCCCAAGTACCCGCTCCAGGAAGCAATGCGATCGACGGCCGTCCGCGCGCTCGACGAGGCCGATGTCATCGTATATCTCGCGGACGCCACAGAGGGACTGCCACCCTCGCTCGCCGAGGCCGCCGGCCTTGCTACGCCCCCAACCGCCATGGTCATCGTCGCGCTCAATAAATCCGACGCACTCCCGTCTTCGCGGCGCGACGAGCTCTTGTTGAACGACAACGTCGTCTTGGTTTCCGCGCGCACGGGTGACGGAGTTTCCGAGCTCATGGCCCGCGTCGCAGAGCACCTTCCGGAAAGTCCGTTTCTTTATCCGGAAGACGACATCAGCACGCAGCCCGTTCGGTTCTTTGTCGCCGAGCTGGTGAGAGAGACGGTGCTCGAGCAACTGCACGACGAGGTTCCGTATAGCGTTGCCGTGCAGATCGAGGAATATCGCGAGGGACGCTCCCCTCTGTACATCCGCGCAGTAATTTACGTTGAGCGCGACAGCCAAAAGGCGATCATCATTGGCAGCAAGGGCGCGCAGATCCGCAAGCTCGGAGAGTCGGCGCGAAAAAAGATCGAGACCCTTGTCGGCGAAAAGGTTTATCTCGATCTGTGGGTGAAAGTGCTCGCGAACTGGCGGAAGAATCCAGGCAGTCTCTCGAGATTCGGCTATCAACTCGCAACAGGAAAAAGCAAATGAGCTTGTCGGAGCGTCTGCTCGAGATCCTCGTATGTCCCAAATGCAAGTCGGAGCTCGAGTATCGTGAGGCGGAACAGGTTCTCATCTGCCACAAGTGCCGGCTCCGCTACGCCGTGCGCGACGACATCCCAATCATGCTGATCGATGAGGCGACTCCTTTCTAGCTTGGCGGTCGCAAGCCTCCTCGCCAGAGGCGTAGGGGCGCAGGCAACTACTACCGGCAGCCAGGGCGCTCTCTTTCTCCTCCTCCCGACTGGCGCACAGGCCGTCGGAATGGGACAGACGATGGTCGCGGCGAAGCCGGGCAGTGAGGGCATCTGGTGGAATCCCGCTTCGATGGCGGGCCAGGAGAAGCGCGAGCTCGCCATTCACCACTCAAAGACAGTTGCCGGCGCTGGCGATGCATTCTCCTTCGTCCTGCCGTCCGGGTCCTATGGAACGACGGCGCTTTCGATCAGCGTGCTCGACCTCGGCGAGCAGCAGGTCACCGATGATCTCGGACAGGTAATCGGAGTAATTCTTCCGCGCGATGTAGTGCTCGCCGCCACCTACGCGGCGCAACTCACGAAACGCTTCGACGCGGGGTTCAGTTACAAGATCATTCAGCTGCGTGTGGATTGCTCGGGCCAGTGCGCCACGGTAGGGGCTCAAGTGGAAAGCTCCCGCGCCGTGGATCTCGGCGGGCAGTACCGCTCGTCCGCCGGCGCACCACTCAGTTTCGGGGCTGCGCTCAGGAATCTCGGTGGTCGACTCAACTCGACGCAGACGAACCAGCGCGACCCGCTGCCAACTCAACTCGAGATCGGCGCGATGTATCGGCTGAAATTCCTGGATCGGTACGTCAAGGACACCGAGCTTCGAACGTCGGCGAGCTACGTCGACACGCGATCATTCGGCGGGAAAGCGGTTCGATTCGGGACCGACGTCGTCTACGAGGGGAAGGTTCACCTGAGGGCGGGTTACGTGGGGCACGATCGCCGCGCAGACGCGACCGCTTCCCTGGGATTCGGCTTGGAAAGCGGGTCGTTCGTCTTCGACATCGCCCGCACCTTTGGCGGGATCCCGGCGGACAACGGGCAGTCTCCCGTCTGGATCTCCCTCAGATACCTGTTCTGAGTCGCCCCCTCTGGGAATATGCTAGACTGGTGTTCTCGCGCCTGATGCATTCATCGACTTTTTGCTCTGATATAGGCGATGCAGTCGTGACTGTAGCCCCAAAATGGTCGTCAAAGAAGGCAATGGCTGGGCTAGTCGCATAATTGCGGCGCTGAGGCTCGAAGGGGCTTTTTTGCTTCTTGCGTATGCGGTACTGGGAGTGGCGTTTTTTTTCTTCTGATAGAGCTGGATCACCGGCGACCGGAAAACCAACGATTTGCAGCAGCCCAACGCGATACGCTTTTCCCCCGACGGAGCCTCTCTCCCTGCGCACGTAAGCGCGTGGATTGCCGAGCAGGAGGCATCGGTCGTCACCCTCAGTTCGGGCGATGAGCTGATGTCCATCGGGCTGCGCGCGCGGCCGCGATTTGTCGTGTTCGACGCGCGGAACGAGACCAAGTCCGTGCTCGCCGCGCTCCACCGGGTGAAGAAGGACTCGTACACGGGCGTCGTTCCCTGTGCGGTGCTCTGCGGCAAGAAGAACGAAGCGCTGTCCGCGGCCTTCGACGCGGGCGCGGACGAAGTGTTACGCGACGGAATGCCGGGCCCCGAGGCGGTGAGGCGACTGGATGCGATGTTGATTCGATCGGAACGCGACCTTATCGTGCATCCGTCTACTCGTCTGGCCGGCACTTCGGCGATCGAATCGGAGATAGGCCGGCGGCTCGCGCTGGGCGACGCCTTCGCTGTTTGCTACGCCGATCTCGATCACTTCAAGGAATTCAACGATCGCTACAGCTACAACGAGGGCGATCGCGTGATCCGCATTCTGGCAAAGCTGCTTCACGACGTGGTGAAGGGAACGTGCGGCGAAGACGGCTTCATCGGGCACATCGGCGGAGACGATTTCATTTTCATAATTCCCTACAACGCCATTCCAGCGGCCTGCGGCGAGATCGTCGCGACGTTCGACCTCCTTGCGCCCTATCAATATTCCGAGCAGGATCGGAGAGCCGGTTACTTCTTCGGCAAGGACAGGAGAGGCCACCTCGATCGCGTCCCCTTGATGACGCTCTCGATTGGAGTGGTCACCAACCTTCGCCGGACATTGACCTCGGCCCGTCAGGCGAGCCAACTTGCGACAGAGATGAAAACGTACGCCAAGAGCCTGCCTGGTTCGGTTTATACTGTTGACAGGCGCAGCGACGACCGTGTGACCCCGCACGAGCCGCTTCCCGCCATACGCGACGCGCGCGTGATCGGAGAGAATGAATGAACGTAAGCTGCCCGGATTGCCGTTCGATTTTCCGAGTGGATCCCGCCAAGGTTCCACCAACGGGTGTGCGCGCCCGCTGCTCGGTATGCAGCGGTGTCATTTCCATTCCCGCGCCCACAGGACAGAACACGCCTCCCTCGGGGAGCGAGCGTGCGACAGAGGGGGGCTCGTCCGGCGACCATGGAGGCACGCGCTCCACTCCCGCCGCTCAGTCGGGTTGGGATTCCGCAGCGTTTGCCCCCTCTTCCCAGCGTCCGGGGGCGCCGGCGGCGCAGCCCGCACCGCGCACCGCCGAGGCGCCAGCGAGCCCACGCGCCAGGCCAGAGGCGATAGAGCGCTCCACTGG
>CATPBN010000172.1 GCA_955652635.1 uncultured Gemmatimonadaceae bacterium | reverse complement strand
TCAAGATGCTGATCATCTTCACGATCTACATGATCGGCATAGCGATGCTGACACTCGCGGAGCGCAAGATCTCGGCGTGGATTCAAGATCGGCACGGTCCCAACCGGGTTGGGAAGGGTTGGCTTCAGCCGGCAGCCGATGGGCTCAAGAATTTCATGAAGGAGGAGACGATGCCGGAGGGGGTGAACAAGCCGCTCTTCGTGCTGGCGCCGCTCCTTTCGTTCATCCCCTCGTTGACCGCGTGGTGTGTCATTCCGTTCGGCGCTCCGCTGCCAACGCGGTGGGGAAGGATCGACATGGTCGTCGCCGATCTTCCGGTTGGCTTCCTCTTCATTCTCGCGCTCACGTCATTAGGTGTGTACGGCATCGTGCTCGCTGGCTGGTCGTCGAACAACAAGTACGCGCTTCTCGGCGGCCTGCGCTCGAGCGCCCAGATGATCTCCTACGAGATCTCGATGGGCATGTCCACGATCCCGGTTCTCCTCCTGGCCGGCAATGTGAGCCTCAACACCATCATCAACCAGCAAGCCTGGGGTGGATGGAATGTTGTGAATCTTACAGTGGCGTTTTTCATATTCATGGTCTCCGCGTTCGCAGAGACAAACCGGCTTCCATTCGACCTGCCCGAAGCAGAATCGGAGCTGATCGCGGGATATCACACCGAGTACAGCGCGATGAAGTTCTCGCTCTTTTTCATCGCCGAGTACGGCGGCATGGTCACGGCAAGCGCTTTAATGGCGACGCTGTTCTTCGGCGGCTGGGATGTTCCGTTCACGGCGCGCGACAACATCGGGCCTTATAGCGGCTGGCTCACGCTCCTTTCCATTGGGATCATGCTGACGAAGATGTTGTTCTTCATTTTCCTGTTCATGTGGATCCGCTGGACGTTGCCACGCTTCCGTTACGATCAGCTGATGTCGCTCGGATGGAAATTCATGTTGCCGCTGTCGCTCTTCTATATAGTGCTCATCGCTGCTGTGATGCTCGGCCTTTCAGCGGCGGGGATAGAGCCGGGGATCCTCTACGCGGCGATTCTCGGCTCTCTGAACCTCGGGCTGGTGATCGTGTTGTTCGCCATTCTCGACCGCGGCCGAATCATCAGCCCCGCATACGGCCGTATGCACCCGAGGGAGATCGAGCGGATGCGTCAACTCGACCGACGGAAACTCATGGCGGCCACAGCAGCACGAGAGGCAGGCAGATAATGGCAATCAAAGTGAAGGTCGTGGAGCGGCCGACCGGCGACGTGAGCTACGTTCGCGCGACGCTCAAGGGGATGGCTCTTACAGTCAAGCATCTCTTCGACGTGAACGGGAGAGTCACGACGCAATATCCCGAGGAGAAATCTCCGATTTCACCCCGCTGGCGCGGCACCCACAGAATGCTGACGACAGAGACCGGAAAGGCGAGATGCGTCGCCTGCGGACTTTGTCCGACGGTCTGTCCTGCGAACTGCATCAAGCTGGTACCGGGCGAAGACGAGGAAGGCAACCGCTACCCGCTCGTCTTCGAGATCGACGAGTTTCGCTGCATCTTCTGCGGCTACTGCCAGGAAGTCTGTCCGGAAGAGGCGATTCACGTTGGACGTCATTACGAGAATTCCGAGTACAGCAGGGAAGGCTTCGTCTACGATCTGCAGCGCTTGATGGATCAGTCGCACCCGGTATGCGAGATGTGGGATCCCGAGGACCCGAAGGGCGAATGACGGACCCGCACTACTCGCTCTTCTACGTCTTTCACTTTTACCTGTTCGGAGTGATCGCGCTCGCCTCGGCCCTCGCGTTCGTCACCCGAACGAGTCCGGTTCCCGCCGCGCTCTGGCTCGTCAACACGATGTTCAGCCTCGCGGCCCTGTTCGTGATGCTCGACGCGCAGTTCATCGGCGTGATGCAGGTGCTCGTCTACGCCGGCGCGATCATGGTCGTTTTCCTCTTCGTGGTCATGCTGCTCAACCTCGGCCATCCTTCCGAGCTGGCTCACCCGCGGGGGAAATGGTGGAAGCTCGCCGCTGGTCTGGTCGGACTCGGGTTGCTCAGCGAGATCATGGTTATTGCGCGCGCGAAGCTTCCGCAGCAATTGATCGTGCCCAGGGACTTCAACGAACAGCAGCTCCAGAAGCTGAACGCCGTGGGAACTATCGCCGAGCCTCTCTTCAGGGATTACCCGCTCGCATTCGAGCTCACAAGCGTGCTCCTGCTGGTGGCGATCGCGGGCGCGGTCGTGCTGGCGCGCGGGAGGGCGGCCGGTGCTCGCTGAATCACTCGCGCTCACCGCGGCACTTTTCATCATTGGAGTGATGGGCGTCCTCATTCACCGGAACGCGATCATCATCTTCATGTGCGTCGAGCTGATGCTGACCGCAGTCAACCTGACTTTCGTGGCGTTCTCGCGTTTCTACGGCACCGCCGGCCAGGTATTCGTCGTGTTCGTCATGACGGTGTCGGCCGCTGAGGCGGCGGTTGGACTCGCGATCATCATCTCGATCTTCCGTCATCGACAAACGGTCAATCTCAAGGACATCAACCTGCTCAGAGGCTAATGCTGCTACAGTCGATTGCAGCCTCTCAGACACACCCGCTCTCGGGAACGATAGCCGAGTGGGTGTGGGTGCTGCCGGTCTTGCCGCTTGCAGGCTTTGTGATCAACGGACTCCTTTCGCTCAACAGCGCGCGGCTGGGGCCGGATGATCCAAACACGCCCGACCATTCCCACTCCATAGGAGCTGCCGAAGCCCCAGCTGTCTCTGGTGCTGTTGGCGACGAGCATCACGCCGTCAAGCGACACCGGTGGGCTGGCGTTACAAGCATCATTGGGCCCGGCGTGCTCATCGTGTCGTTCCTGCTCGCACTCGGGATCTGGCAGGCGATGGTCGGCGTCCACATGGAAGCTCCATTCATCCAGCGCTATTTCAGCTGGATGCCGGTCGGAAATCTGCAGATCGACGACGCGCTCCAGCTCGATCAGCTCTCCATGGTGATGATCTTGGTCGTCACGGGGGTCGGAGAGCTCATTCACGTCTTCAGTGTCGGCTACATGCAGGACGATCCGGGGTACCCGCGCTATTTCGCGTACCTCAATCTGTTCGTGTTCTTCATGCTCGTCCTCGTACTCGGCGCGAACTACCCCGTGCTGTTCGTCGGCTGGGAAGGAGTCGGCCTTTGCTCTTATCTGCTGATCGGATTCTGGTTCAACGACAAGGTGAACGCGGACGCTGGTAAGAAGGCGTTCATCGTCAACCGCATCGGAGACTTTGGCTTTCTGGTGGCGATGTTCATGCTGTTCGCGAACATAGGCGTTCTCGACTTCATCGGAGTGAACGCCAAGGCCGCGGATCTTGGCGCGGGTAGCGTCGTAGTCACCGCGATCTGCTTGTTCATGTTCCTGGGTTGCACTGGTAAGAGCGCGCAGATCCCGCTTTACATCTGGCTGCCCGACGCGATGGCCGGTCCGACTCCGGTCTCTGCCTTGATCCATGCGGCGACGATGGTGACAGCGGGCGTTTACCTGATCGCGCGCAGCGCTGCGCTCTTCTCTCTTGCTCCGGTCGCTTCCCTGACGGTGGCAGTCGTCGGGGCGGTCACGGCCGTCTTTGCCGCGACGATCGGACTCAAGCAGTGGGACATCAAGAAGGTACTGGCGTATTCGACGATCTCACAGCTCGGATACATGTTCGTCGGCGTCGGTGTCGGGGCGTACGTGTCGGGGATGTTTCACCTCGTCACTCATTCCTTCTTCAAGGCGCTCCTGTTCCTTGGCTCCGGCTCGGTCATTCATGCGATGCACCGCGCCTACCACGCGACACACAGTCACGAGGACGCGCAGGATATGCGCAACATGGGCGGTCTCAGGCGATATCTGCCGGTCACGTTTGTTCTGATGTGGATCGCGACGCTCGCCATTTCGGGTGTGCCGCCGCTCTCAGGCTTCTTCTCCAAGGACGAGATCCTGGGCGCTGTATTCGCCCGCGCCCAGGGGTCGACGCTCGCCACGGCAAGCTGGCTCGGAATTCCGGGGAGCACGCTTCTTTACGCTATCTACGCGTTTTTTTTTTTCAATTCGTTGATGACGGAGATCTACATGACACGGATGATGCTTTACACCTTCCATGGTCCAAACCGAACCGGCGCGGAGGAAGAGCACCATTTGCACGAGGCGCCGTGGGTGATGACCGGGCCTCTCGTCGTCCTGGGAATTCTGACCGTCGTTGGCGGATGGCTCAATCTGCCAGGAGTGATCACTGACATCGCCCCCGTCGGTCGCACTGGCGTCCT
>CATPBN010000171.1 GCA_955652635.1 uncultured Gemmatimonadaceae bacterium | reverse complement strand
GAGTCGAGGAGGCCATCGAGTGGGCGGACGCAATCAATGTTCTGAGGCTCCAGTTCGAGCGGATGACGGCTGGCTACATTCCCTCCGCGCGGGAATACAACAGGGTATTCGGGATCACGCGCGAGAGGCTGGATCGCGCCAAGCGGGACATTCTGATCCTGCACCCGGGCCCGATGAATCGCGGAGTCGAAATCGACTCCGACGTCGCTGACGGGCCCCACAGCGTGATTCTGGATCAGGTGACGAACGGGGTCGCGGTGAGGATGGCCGTTCTCTATCTGCTCGCGGGCGGCAAGCCCGAGCTCGCCGAGGCAGCGAAGGGCGGAAGTGGGCGGGGGGGGGGACGTGACCCCCGAGAGCGCGAGTGAAACCGATCCTGCTTCGTGGTGGGACTCTGGTGGATCCTTCGCAACGACTCAACGAAGTCGGAGATCTTCTCATCCTGGAAGGCGAGATCAAGGATTTCGGCCGGAAGCTGAGCGCCCCGGACGGAGCGGAGACGATCGACTGCGATGGACTCATAGTCTCGCCGGGATTCATCGACGTGCACTGCCATTTGCGCGAGCCGGGACGCGAGGATGTAGAGACGGTCGCGACCGGAGCCAGTGCAGCAGCGGCAGGTGGCTTCACTGCGGTTTGCGCGATGCCGAACACGGATCCGGTGACGGACAATCAGGCGGCAGTAGGATTCATCGTGCGACAGGCTCAGCGAGCCGCCGCTGCGCGCGTGTATCCGATCGGCGCGATTTCTGTCGGGCAGGAGGGAATGGTTCTCGCAGAGTTCGGCGAAATGGTTGGAGCCGGCGCGATCGCCGTCAGTGACGATGGGAAGCCAGTCGCCAGCGCTCACTTGATGCGCACTGCGCTCGAATACGCGCGCACCTTCAAGATTCCTGTCATTGACCACTGCGAGGAGCCGACGCTCTCGGCCGGCGGTGCGATGAACGAAGGCATCGTGAGCGCGCACCTCGGACTCAAAGGGGTCCCGGCCGAAGCCGAAGAGATCATGGTGATCCGGGACATTCTTCTCGCGCGGCTGACGGGAGGTCACGTCCACTTGGCGCACATGAGTACACGCGGCTCGGTGGAATTGATTCGATGGGGAAAGGACCGCCACATCAACGTCACTGCGGAGGTTTGCCCACATCACCTCTCGCTCACAGAAGAAAGCGTTCGCGGATACAACACGAACGCGAAGATGAATCCGCCGCTCAGAACCGCGGATGACGTGGAAGCGCTGCGGGAGGCGGTGAAGGATGGCACGATCGATCTCATCGCCACGGACCACGCGCCCCACCACTATGACGAGAAGGAGCGTGAGTTCGCCGATGCCCCAAACGGAATTGTCGGATTGGAAACGGCGCTCGCCGTCATCGTCACCAATCTCGTCGAAAAGGGGCATCTCGGGTTTTCCGATCTCGTCGATCGCATGTCGTGCACGCCCGCGCGAATCTTCAATCTTCCCGGCGGATCGCTCAAGCGCGGGACAGCGGCAGACATCACCGTCTTCAATCCAACGGCGCGCTGGAAGGTTGACCCCTCACAATTCCTCTCCAAGGGAAGGAACACTCCTTACGCCGGAATGACCCTGATTGGGAAGCCCGCTTGTACTATTGTGGCTGGGTCGGTCGTCTATCGATCGGGGAATTCCGCCCGCGGTCGGGAGAGAACGAAACGAGTCAGGGGATGATGTACGATGGCTGAGAGGGAGCCGGTTTCGCTGGACGCGCTCAATGGGTTGCTCAAGGAGCGCCAGAGATACGAGGAGTGGCTTGCTGCGCTGGAAGACAAGCGCGCAAACACGCCCGATTCCGTATATCAGCGAGTCCAGAGCGATTACGAGACGCGGCTGCGCGAAGTCTCCAGCAAACTGGCAGAGCGCGCTGGTGAGCTGCGCGAGAACATCGACGCGTTGACCGTCCGGCTCGAGGAGATCACTCGCCAGGAGACGCAGCAGCGAGAAGCGAGGCAGGAGGCGGAATTGCGCGCAGCGGTCGGGGAATACACCGACAAGCAGTGGAAGGAGATCGGCGGCGCCTGGGACAAGGAGCTGGCGCGACTGCTCAAGGACAAGAATGCAGTCGATGCGCAGCTTAATGAGCTGAACCGGATCTTCGCGTTGAGCATCAAGGAAAAGCAGTCGGAAGCTGCGGCCCTTGCCCGAGCGAACAGCGGAGATGGATTCCGCGCGCCCATCTCTCCGGTTTTGCCACGCCCAGCTGTTCCGAACCCACCTGCACTGAATCCCCCGTCGCGCGTCGAGCAGCCCGTTGCGCGAACGCAGAATCCGTCGGCCCCCCCCCCGACGTCGCCGGCTCGCTCACCCTTCGACCAGTTTCCGGTGCTTCGCCCCGGCGGCGGCAGCGCCACGCCGCCCCAGACAACGGCCGCTGTCGCGACGCCGCCTTCGGTTCCCAGGAGTGGCGGTGCCAACGATCCGAGATCGGAGCAGCACAAGACGCTCAAATGCCCGGAGTGCGGCGCGGCGAACTACCCCACCGAATGGTACTGCGAGCGGTGTGGCGGAGAGCTGGCAACGATGTAAAAAAAGAGGCGCCGAAAGGCGCCTCTTCGATTTTACGCTGCTGGCTTTACTTCGCGGTCTTCGCGAGCCGGCTCTTATGCCGCGCTGCCGCGTTCTTGTGGATCAGTCCTTTGCGGGATGCGCGGTCGAGAAGCTTGACCGCCGCGAGCCTGTCCTCTGCGTTTGCTCCGGAGGACGCGCGCTTGAGCGCTGTGCGAAGAGCGGACCTCTGTGCGCGGTTTCGAATCGCGGCCGCGCGCGATTTGCGCATATTTTTTTTCGCTGAAGCAATATTGGGCACTAACTGATCTCCGAGTTCTTGGGCAGTAATGTAGCCGAGAAATTTGCCGCTCACATCGACGTATGTCAAGTTGTCCCAAAGTGTTAGACGAGCTAACTTCTACGCGCGGAGTCTCCTCCAACCCCGACACATTGGACAATTTTCAACAAGTCATTCTCATCGCGCCCGTGCTTCTGTTCTCGATGGTCGCGCATGAGTACGCGCACGGATATGCCGCGCTCACGCAGGGGGATTCGACCGCTTACTCCCTCGGCCGCCTGACCTGGAATCCGATTCCACACATTGATCCGCTGTACACCATCATCATGCCGTTGCTGGCCTTTGCGGCCAGTCACGGCAACATGGTGTTCGGGGGCGCAAAGCCAGTACCGGTTGTTCCCCGGAATTACCGCAACTACAAGCGCGGCGACATCATTGTATCACTCGCGGGAGTTGCGACCAATCTTCTGATTGCGCTCCTTTGCATACCGCTCATGATCGTGGTGGGATTGATCGGAAGCGCAGCCGCGCCGTTCGCCAGCACCGGGGCGCTCCTTCAGGCAATGCTTCGCTTTGGCGTCATAATCAATCTTTCGCTCGTTGCGTTCAATCTCATACCGATACCGCCGCTGGATGGCTCGCACGTTTTCAAATACCTTCTTCCTCCGGCCTGGGCTCTGAACTATCAGCGTCTCGGCGCACAGGGATTGCTGATACTCATCGTGCTCCTGACCTTCGGCCGACCGCTATTGGAACTTTGGTTTGCGCCTGTTTTCTTTCTGGAGACCATGGCGAGTCGAGTGGTGATGCCCTACCTCATTCCCAGTCCATGGACGATGTAAGGTTTGCGGTATCGTCTTCTTCTGCCGTCGCCGAGAGTGCGGCGTCGGAGGTTTTCGTCGTTGAGCTGGCGGAGTTTTCAGGCCCGCTCGATCTTCTGCTCTCGCTCATTCGCGACGAGCAGATAGACATCTACGACATTCCGATCGCCCGGATCGCGGAGCAGTTTCTCGCGCGCATCTCCACACTCAAGCTCGACGAAGCAGCGGACTATCTCGAGATGGCTGCACGACTCGTCCGCATCAAGGCCCAAATGCTGTTGCCGCGGCGCGAAGGCGAGGACGTCTGGGACGATCCGCGCGCCGAGCTGCTGAGACGCCTGCTCGAGTACCAACAGGTCCGTTAAGTCGTCGACGTGCTCGAGCGACGGAGCGAGGAGCGGCGCGGAAGGTTCGCCCGTGCCTACTCGCAGCAAGCCGTGCAATTGCCGGTCGCGGGGCCGCTCAAGATCTCACTGCCGGAGCTGTTGAGCGCGGTCGATCGTGTTCTGCGCCTGGCGAGAAAGCCGCACATCCACGACGTCATTCCGCGAGCCCTCGATGTCGATGGAGCTATCGGGATAGTACGCGCGCTCCTCGCCATCCGCTCGCACGCGCATTGGAAAGACATCCTGCCCAAGAAAGCCGAGCCGTGGGAAGTCTTATCGCTGCTGCTTGCATTGCTCGAGCTCGCCAAGCTCGGAGAGCTCCGACT
>CATPBN010000170.1 GCA_955652635.1 uncultured Gemmatimonadaceae bacterium | reverse complement strand
TCTTCCAGCCATGACCGACGAAGATGATCGCCGGCACAAGACCGAGCGGAGAACGCCCAGCGCGAAGGACGAGACGTCCATGCCCCGCCGCGCGCGCGATTCGGGCAGGGTGCGCGCGGCGTTCCGGACGGAGCTGGAGGAAGTCGCCGACGAGAATGAACGGAAGCAGCCCGCCGCCGAGTCCCAGCAGAGAGTCATCGCGCTGGAGAACATTTCCCTTTCTTTCGAGGAGCCCATTCTCCAGAATGTCTCGTTCGACGCCAAAGAGGGTGAGACCGTTGTCGTGGTCGGTGAATCGGGCACCGGGAAATCAACGATTCTCAAGCTGGTTCTCAGGCTCCTCGTTCCCGACCAGGGGAGGGTATCCATCGACGGGGAGGACATCACGCACCTCACGTTCGATGACGCGCTCAAAGTCCGCCAGAAAATGGGAATGGTCTTTCAGGGTGCGGCGTTGTTCGACTCGATGACGGTGTACGAGAACGTTGCTTACCCCTTGCGCGAGCATACTACGCTCAACGAGGACGAGATCGAGGCACGCGTGCGGGAAAAGCTCGCGATCGTCGATCTCGAGCCGGAAAAGGTGATGGACCAGATGCCCTCGGAGCTGTCGGGAGGAATGAAAAAAAGAGTTGGCATCGCGCGCGGACTCGCCAACAATCCCGAGATCATGCTCTACGACGAGCCGACGTCGGGTCTCGATCCGCTCACGACGGCCACGATTACTTACCTTATCATCAAGCTGCAACGGGAGCTCGGCGTCACCAGCCTCGTCGTCTCCCACGACATTCGATCGTCTTTCCGCATGGCGAGCAAGATCGCGTTGATCGCGGACAAGCGCGTCGCTTTCTTCGGTACCCCCGAAGAGATGACGGGCAGCGACGAGCCCTACCTGCGCGAATTTCTGGGCGGATTCTGACAGCGATGATACTTTCAAGCCGATGAAGCGATCCTCGTACATAACCTGGGACCAGCTGAAGGTGGGGGTGCTGATACTAGTGGCGCTGGTCATTCTGGCGATCACTATCCTCAAACTCGGCCAGGCTGGAAAGCTTTTTGGCAAGCGGTACCACCTCGTCAGCTTCATCGACAACGCGAGTGGACTGCGCGTTGGCGGACCCGTCAACGTCGCGGGACAGCAGGCCGGCAGCATCAAGGATATCCAGTTCCTTCCGCCCAGCTATGACACCACGCGGCATCTGCGCGTGCTGATCGAAGTCGACCGGAGCCTGGCCGAACAGGTGCGCGCCGATTCGCGGGCCAAGATCAAGTCGTCGGGACTGCTAGGGGACAAGGAGTTAGACATCAGCGTCGGCACGCCCCGGTACCGTAGGCTGCACGACGGCGACACTCTGCTCGTCGTGCCGTCGGTGGACTACGAGGCGGTGGTGTCGCAGGCGTCGGGCGCGATCAACGAGGTCGTCGGGCTCACCCACGATCTGAAGAAAGTGACCGGCGGAATCAGCCGTGGTGAAGGAACCCTGGGACAGCTCATAACGAACCGCGAGCTGTACGACAACCTCAACGCGTCTCTCGCGCGCACGGGCGCGCTGATGGCGCGGCTCGAGAATCCACGAGGGACAATCGGCCGGCTCCTCGACGATCCGCAGCTCTATTACAGTCTCAATCGCACCGTTGCATCAGTCGACACGGTGATCCGACAGATGACAGCAGGGAGCGGCTCACTGGCCAAGCTGCTCAAAGACGATACGCTTTACGTGCACCTCCTCAGCGCCGTCACGCGCGCCGACTCCCTCGTCGGCATGATGTCGGGCGGCAACGGCGGCACCATGAAGAAGCTGTTCAGCGATCAGCAGCTCTACGATCAGCTGGTGAAAACCGTGACCGAGCTGAATAACGTTCTCGTCGACGTCCGACGCGACCCTCGCCGGTACACAAAGGCGATGATCCAGGTTAAGCTATTCTAGGATTCAACTAGAGTATCTTGAAGTGTGATCAAAGCGTACGAGCTCGATGTTGCAGTCAGCCGCGGCGAAGGAACCGAGTCAGAGCACCGAGTACACGCCGCGGTAGTCGGAGAAGGAGATGAGTTCCTCGGCGCTGCCCGCGACGGTAGCGCATTTACATTCTGGCGATCGTGCGCCAAGCCATTCCAGATAGTTCCATTCCTCGCCTCAGGGGGCTTCGACGACCTCGGCTGGGACGAGGCGCAGCTCGCGGTGTCGTGCGCGTCCCACGGCGGTGAGCCCGAACACGTCGCGCTCGTGGAGAGAATGCTCCACGACATCGGTCTCGAGGAAGGGGATCTCGCCTGCGGTCCACACGAGCCGTCCTCGCAGCGAGGAGCCAAAATCCTGAGAGAGTCCGGCGCCCGACCGTCGAGACTCCACAACAACTGCTCCGGAAAGCACACGGCGATGATGGCGATGGCCCGTCACAAGGGCTGGCCGACGCAGGGTTATGAGGCGCAGGACCATCCCGTGCAACGACACATTCTCCACGAAATCGCGCTTTGGACCGGCCTCCCGTGCAGCAAGATCGTGCAGGCTGTCGATGGATGCGGCGTCGTAG
The DNA here is from genome assembly GCA_955652635.1 of uncultured Gemmatimonadaceae bacterium. GTDB lineage: Bacteria > Gemmatimonadota > Gemmatimonadetes > Gemmatimonadales > Gemmatimonadaceae > UBA4720. Next base: position 527 of record CATPBN010000170.1, on the reverse strand, counting down.
TTTTCGGGATGACCCTCGAGCGAATGGCCCGGGCCTACTCGCGGTTCGCGGTCGCCGCAGCGCGCGGAGAAGAATTTCCACGCAGGGTTGTCGACGCGATGAGCAACCACGCATTCCTCGTCGGCGGCACCGATCGGTTTGATTCAGCGCTGATCTCGGAGACAGAGGGACGCGTAGTTTCCAAGGTCGGTGCGGAAGGAGTGCACTGCGCATTGCTGAGAGACCGCGGCATCGGTGTCGCGGTCAAGGTCGAGGACGGCGCCCAACGCGCGCAGGTCCCCGCGCTCCTCAGACTTCTCCAGGAGCTGGACGCTTTGCCAACTCCGCTATCGCCGCGCCTGGCCGAGTGGATGCGTCGGCCGGTGAAGAACACCCGCGGGGAATCCGTCGGCGAAGTCGCGATGCGAGCCGACCTGTCCTGACATCCCTGCTGGCCAACTGATGATGGACGCCACGACTCGATGACAACCGGAGCCGAAGCACGCGCTAGCCTTGCGCCGATCGAGGCTCGTCTCAGACATCTCGTA
>CATPBN010000169.1 GCA_955652635.1 uncultured Gemmatimonadaceae bacterium | reverse complement strand
TGCTTCAACAGGTGATCTACACGGATCTCGGCCAGGCGCGCGCGCGGACTCTCCATGCGACGGTCGCAGAAGCACTGGAGCACGCTTACGGCGAAACCGCCCCGTCCCACGCGGGCGAGCTCGCTCTCCACTTTGCGCGCGCTCACTCACAACCGCTCGCGCGGAAGGCAGTCAGATACCTCTATGCTGCCGGGCGTGGCGCAATCGAGCGCTACGCGAATCGGGAGGCTGCAAACTATCTTGCAGCGGCGCTCGACCATCTGGACAAGGACCCCACAATCAGTGATGCGCCGCGCGAGGAAATTCTTACGACGCTCGCGCGCATTCGGCAAAGACTCGGCGAGTACGACGCGGCAATGAGTTTGTGGAGGCGCGCCCGCGACGACGCAGCCACGCGTGGGGAGACCGGAGCCATCGCCGATATTGAGCATCGGATGGGGCTCGCCTCTTACTGGAGCGGCAGGTACGCAGATGCGCTCGCGCACTATGAAGCGGGACTCTCCAGCGCCTCAGCGTCTGACGACCGCGCGACGCTGGTAAGGCTCCGTCTCGCGAAAGGTGTCGCGCTCCAGGATCTCGGGCGCCTGAAGGAGGCACAAGTCGAGGTCGAGGCCGGGTTGGCCTCGGCGGCGGATGGAGGAATGCACAATGACTCGCTGCTCTCTCGGGCGCATCGCGCGTTGCTTCTTCTCTATACGTGGACCGGCCCGCTCGAGCTCGCGCGCGAGCACGGCGCGAAGGCGGTCGCCCACGCGGAGACAGCGCGGGAACGCATGCTCGAGTGGACTGCGCACTGGGGGATGGCGCTCCTCGCGGGAATCTCCGGAGACGCCCCGACCTTTCTCGAGCATCTGGCGGCCAGCGACCGGCTCGCCGAGCAGATGCACTCGCCACTTCTTCCACTCTGGTCAGCGGAGCTTCTCGTTCAATACCACTCCGGTACCGGCGACTGGGACGCGGCAGTAGAGATTGCGGAACGAACAATAGCGTCCGCGAAAAGCCTGAGTCAACGCACCCTATTGCCCCGTCTCTACGTGTGGTCGGGCCTGATTTACCTGTGGCGGGGATCGGAGGAAAAGGCGAAAGAGTACTTCGACGAGGCATGGAAGCTCGCGGGCGCCGCGAAGGCCGGATCGCTGGAAGGTGCCGGGGAACGCGCGCTCGACGTTCCATCGATCGTTCCGGCGCACCTCGGCATGGCGTCGTACTACCTGGCCAAGGGCGACTGGGCGGAGGCGGTTCGAATCGGCGAGGCGGGCTTGGCAATCGCCGATCGCACCGGATACCTCGTTTGGGCATTGCAGTGGCTGCTGCCAACCATAGGTGATGCCGCGCTCACTGGACGTGACTTCGCCACCGCTGCGACCCACCTCACGCGAATGAGGCGTGATGCAGGACGGCTCAACCACCGACTCGGACTCGCTTACGCGGACGCGTGCGATGGGCTGTTGGCGAGATTTCGCGATCACGATCCGGCGCGCGCGATCGAGTTGATGCAATCGGCGGTGGAGCAGCTCGAGGCTCTGCCGTTTCCGCCTCAAGCGGCTCGCATCAGGCGGCGACTTGCGGGCGCGTTCGTGGAAGTCGGCGATCGCGAAGAGGGTATGCGCCAGCTCCGCAAAGCGCACGATGTCTTCGCGCGCGTTGGAGCGACCGTCGAGCTCGAGGGCACGCGCGAAGAGATGCGCGAGCTCGGGCTCAGGCCCCCGCCCAAATCGGTGACGAGCGGAGCCGCGGGATTGACCGGGCGCGAGATCGAGATAGCCAGAATGGTCGCCACGCGAAAGTCCAACAAGGAAATCGGCGGAGCGCTCAAGATCTCCGCACGCACGGTGAGCACGCATCTCTCCAACATTTTCGTGAAGCTGAGCGTTGGCTCGCGCGGGGAGTTGGCGGACTTCGTTCGCCAGAACGGGCTTCTCGAGCAATAGGGCAGGAGCGCTCGCTCGCCGACTAGATTTGCCTCATGATCGATGACATTCTCGCCGAGCTCGAGTCCGACGCCTCGCTCGAAGTTGGAGAGAGTTTTGCGCGTGTGACGGCCCGGTACTTCGAGTCGACGCGCCGTGGCGAAGGACAGGTCTCGACTCCGCGCTCCGCAGAGGAGCTGGCGCGGCGCTTCGACGAAGAATTCCCTCGCGACGGGCACCCGGTGGCAGAGATCATCGAGCGACTCGAACGGGAGGTGCTGTCGGACGCCAACAAGTATTACCACCCGATGTACATGGGACATCAGACTTCCGCGCCTCTGCCCGTGGGAGTCTGGATGGAGAGCGTCATCGGGGCGCTCAATCAATCTCTCGCGGTCTCGGAGATGTCGCCGACGGGCACAGCGATCGAGCACCAGGTCATCAAATGGATGTCAAAGCTTGCCGGTTATGGCGCAGGCGCAGGAGGGACACTAACCTCGGGAGGGACTGAGGCAAATTTCACCGCCATGTTGGCGGCGAGAAATTCGGCGCTCCCCGACGCGCTGGAGGAAGGCGTGGGCGCCGACCCGCCGTTCGTGGTATACGGCGAGCACGCCCACTACGCAGTCACGCGCGCGATCGGTCAGCTGGGGCTGGGAAGGCGACGGGGGATTCCGATCCGGTCGCGCAACTACAGGCTGGACGTTGACCTGCTGTTGGTGACGCTCGATCGGCTGCGGGACGAAGGCAAAAGGATCATGGCGGTCGTGGCCACGGCGGGCACGACGGCGACGGGTTCTTTCGACGATCTCGAGGCCATCGGCGCGATCTGCGCTGAGCGTGGCATCTGGCTTCACGTCGATGGCGCTCACGGAACGAGCGGACTGCTATCCGCGAAGCCACCGCGCGCGCTCAACGGCCTGAAGTATTCGCGCTCGCTCGCATGGGATCCGCACAAGATGATGCTGCTTCCTCTGGCGGCCGGGATGGTGCTGACGCGCGACGAGCGCGACCTCGATCTGGCCTTCGCGCAGCAGGCGCCATACCTCTTTCACTCCGGGAAATCGAGCCGTGTGATCGATCAGGGGATCAGGAGCTTTCAGTGTTCGCGAAGGGCCGACGTGTTCAAGCTCTGGTTCGTGATCCAGCGCTTTGGATCGAGCGGACTCGGCAGATTGTACGACCATCTCTGCCGTACAGCGCGGCTCCTGCACGAAGCGATCGAGGAGCGCAGCGATTTCGAGAGCCTGCACGAGCCGGAGTCGAACATTCTTTGCTTCCGATATCTCGGGCGCAATTCCGGCAAAGCGAGCAGGCCTACGAGCTCCGGCGACGTCGCTCGGATCGACGCACTGAACCGCGAGCTGCGGTCGCGCTACAATAAAGAGGGAAGTGGCTGGATAACCGCGACGGTTCTGGACGGCAGGCCGGTTTTGCGCGTGACCATGATGAATCCGCGAACGAGCGGCGACCACGTCCGAGCACTGCTCGACGGTCTCACTGCCAAAGCGAAGGAAATCGAATCGGCCTGATCGCCCGGCCGAGCCAGCGCTATCGGCCCCGCGATCAGGCGCCGAACTCGACTCCGTGTCGCTCGCGGCCGGCCCAGGCTATGATCGCAGCCGCCGAGAAAACGGTGAGCGCTACGATTGCCATCGAATACGCGTAGCTGGTTCTCGCGGCGAACAGGGCCTCCAGATAACCCACCGAGCTGGCGATCAGCACTCCGCACTGATACGCGAAGCCAGGCAGAAACCCACGCACGGAATCCGGAGACAGCTCGGTGATGTGCGCGGGGATCACTCCCCAAGCTCCCTGAACCATGAACTGCATCCCGAAAGCGCCGATGACCAGACCGATGATCGATGGCGAAAACGCCCAGAGCGGAATCATCGCACTGGCCAGCACCAGCGCGAGCACGATCGAGCGACGACGACCGATTCTGTCCGACAGGTAACCGAAGCTCACTCCCCCAATAATCGCGCCGATCATCGAGAACGCGGTCAGTGCCGCGCGCTTCTGCGGTGAGAACCCCCAATCGCGCTGGAGAAACGTGGGGTACATGTCCTGGGTTCCGTGGGAGACGAAGTTCATCCCCGCCATGAGGAGCGTGAGATATAGAAAGAGCTTCCAGTGCGAAAGTATTCCTCGCCCGAGGCTGCTCCAGTCCTTGTGCCTGGTGCGCTGCCAGACTTCTGACTCGTGCACGCGATACCTCACGAACAGCGCGAGCAACGCCGGCAGTCCGCCGATGAAGAACATCGGTCTCCAGCCCCAGCGCGGGAAAACGAAGAAGTAGCAGACGGCGGCGAGGAGGTATCCCGTTGCATATCCCTCCTGCAGGAATCCCGAAAGCACTCCGCGCTGGCGAGCCGGCGCTTTCTCCATGGCCAGGGATGCACCAACGCCCCACTCGCCACCCATCCCGATTCCGAACAACGCACGCAGGATGAAAAAGGTCGCGTAGTTCGGGGCGAGACCGGATAGAACTTCCATGATCGAGAAGAAGACCAGATCGATCATCAACGGCAGCTTCCGTCCGTAACGATCCGCCATCAGCCCGAAGATGAAGGCTCCGACTGGACGCAAGGCGAGCGTCACAGTGATCGTGAGCGCCATCTCGGCGTCGGTCCTGTGGAACTCCTTCGCGATTGCCGTCAGCGCAAAGACGACGAGAAAGAAATCGAATGCGTCGAGGGTCCAGCCGAGAAAGCTGGCGAAGACGGCAGCGCGGTGGCCGCGCGGCGCCGCGTCGGGGAGCGAAGACGGAGTTATCACGTCGATGCTTGCCATGCGAGAATATGCGCGAATCCCCGAGCGAGAGGAATGACGCGGCCCCTTCAGAACGGTATTCTTAGCGGATGCGAAAGTCGTTCGCGTTCACGTTGCTGGCGATTGCGCTCGCGTGTGCGACGCCGCAACGCAACGTCACAGTTGCCCCGCCAGTCAATACGGCGGAAACGGAGATTGCGCCTGACGCGGTAGCCGACACACTTCTGGTGAATGTCCAGTCAGTCGATCCAACGATTGTCGTCGACCTTCGGTACGCGACGGCGAACAATTTTACAGGCGCGCCACTGCCCGGTTATCAGGCAAACCAGGCGTACCTGAGACGCGAGGCCGGGGCGGCGCTTGCGCGTGTCCAGCGCGATCTAAAGCCGCGGGGACTATCACTCAAGGTCTTCGATGCCTACCGTCCTGTGCGCGCGACGCTCGCCATGGTGGACTGGACGGAGCGCGTTCACAGGTCCGATCTTCTCAAAGATGGCTATATCGCCAGCCGATCCCGGCATAATCTCGGTCTCGCGATCGATCTCACGTTGATCGACCTCGTTACGGGTCAGGAGCTCGAGATGGGAACGCCGTTCGATACCTTTTCAGCGGCGGCTCACACCGCGAACGCGGGCGGATTGGCGGCTGTGAATCGGCAGAAGCTCAAGGCGGCGATGGAAGCCGAAGGGTTCCTTAACTACGACCAGGAATGGTGGCACTACAGCTTCAACGTGCCGAACCCTCTGCGTTTTGACCGTCCGATACGGTAGCAGACCGAGGCGCCGCCCCGGAAGCAACACTGCCCTCGTCCTCTTTGCGGCGTGCCGGAATGGAGAAGAAGAATATAGTGCCACCGTCCAGAAACTCGGCCCACGCGCGCCCACCCATCGAAGTGGCTGTCTCCTTGACGATGCTGAGACCTAGTCCAGTCCCGTCGATATCACCCTGACTATCCTCGTGCGCCCGGTAGAAGCGCTCGAACAGTCG
>CATPBN010000168.1 GCA_955652635.1 uncultured Gemmatimonadaceae bacterium | reverse complement strand
GGGCAAGACATCGCTCGGCCGGTCGATCGCGCGCGCTCTTGGGCGCAAATTCGTTCGGATGGCGCTGGGCGGCGTCCGCGACGAGGCGGAGATCCGCGGACATCGTCGCACCTACATCGGCTCGATGCCGGGCCGAATCATCCAGGCGATGAGGCGCGCCGAAGTCGTGAACCCCGTGATCCTGCTCGACGAAGTCGACAAGCTGGGCCAGGACTTCCGCGGAGATCCCGCCGCTGCCCTGCTCGAGGTGCTTGACCCCGAGCAGAACACGACATTCAACGACAACTACCTCGAGGTTGATTACGACCTGTCGCAGGTGTTGTTCATCACCACCGCCAATAGTCTCGCGGGAATACCCGAGCCGCTCCGCGACAGGATGGAGATACTGCGCATCGCCGGCTACCTGGATCACGAGAAGCTTGCAATCGCCAGACAGTACCTGCTGCCGAGGCAGATCGAGGCGAACGGACTCAAGAGAGACGAGGTCGTTCTCGAGCCCGACGTCCTGACCGCGATCATGCGCGGATACACGCGCGAGGCTGGCGTGCGGGAGTTGGAGCGCCGCATCGCTCGCGTGGCGAGAAAGCTCGCGCGCAAACAGGCCGAAGTTCCAACCGAGGGAAGGACGCACACCGTTCGCGTCGACGACCTCAAGGAGCTACTGGGCACTCCGCCATTCGACCCCGACGACACATCGCTCGATGACAAGGTCGGCGTCGCGTCAGGACTGGCCTATACTTCGGCTGGCGGCGAGGTGCTAGAGATAGAAGTGAGCGTGGTCAAAGGCCGCGGCAAGCTGCAGCTCACCGGCACCCTCGGCGATGTCATGAAGGAATCGGCGAGCGCCGCGCTCTCGTACGCGCGCGGGCGTGCGCGAGCGCTCGGAATCGAGTCGGAGTTCTATCGCACCAAGGACATCCACATTCACATGCCCGCCGGCGCCACGCCGAAGGACGGCCCCTCCGCGGGGATCGCGATCGCGACAGCGGTGATCAGCGCGTTGACCGGCGTCCCCGTGCGCGGCGATGTGGCGATGACCGGTGAGATCACGCTTCGTGGCCGCGTTTTGCCAATCGGCGGTCTCAAGGAGAAGTCGGTCGCGGCACACCGGAACAAGGTTAGCGACGTGATAATTCCACACGGCAACGCCCGCGATATCGAAGAGCTCCCCGAAGAAGTACGGGCTACCGTTCGCTTTCATCCGGTGAAGACGATGGACGAAGTGCTTGCTCTCGCTCTTCGCACTCAGTCGCAGCCCTCGACCTCCTCGGGCGAAGCTCTCTACGATTCTGTAACGCACTAGGATGCCGCCGGACCCGGGTGCGGATCGACTCGTCATCCGGAACGTGGAGTTCATCGGCGGGATGGCCGAGAAGCACGGCTGGCGCCCGGATTCGTCCCTGCCGGAAGTTGCGTTCGCCGGCCGCTCGAATGTCGGCAAGTCCTCTCTGCTCAACACGCTCGTCCGGCGAAAGTCATTCGCGCGGGTAAGCCGTACTCCGGGACGGACGCGCGAGATCAACTTCTTTCGGGTCAACAACACCTTCGTTCTGGTGGATTTGCCCGGCTACGGATACGCGCGCATCTCCAAGGCGAAAAAGGCCGAATGGCGTCCGATGATCGAAAGCTACTTGAGGCGCACGACTCAGCTCCGGGGTCTGGTTCTCCTGCTGGACATCAGGCGCGAACCAAGCGATGATGATCGCGCGATGCTGGATTTTCTGGCGGAGCTGGGCGTGCCGACGATCGTGGCTTTGACCAAAGCCGACAAGCTGACCGAAGCCGACGCACGGGGAAAAGTTGCGGAGGTTTCGCGAATGTTGGCGCTGGAGCCCGACCAGGTGATTCAGTTCAGCGCCCAGTCCGGCGATGGACGAGTGGAGCTACTGGAGGCTATTACGCAATTGGTAGAGAAAGTGTGAGAACTGCAACTTACGACTACGGGCCGGGGGCTTTGGGCGGGCCGGCTTCGGGCCACTTGCTTTTGCTGGGCTGCCTAATCGCAGTCGCCGCCTGCGCCGGAGGGGGCGGGGGCGGGGGCGCTGCATCCGCGCAGCAGAGTGGACTCGCTCCGATATCCGACGACACCATCGGGCGCGCCAACATACCGGTTGGGTACGGCACGCTTCGCCAGGACGACATCGCGATCAGAATCGAGTTGCAGGGGCTGATAGTGCGCGCCATTCCGCTTGATGAGAATCTCATTCGACTGCTCACGCCGGACTCCTACAGGGCCCTCCGCGATCTGCAGGAGAGCAACAAGCAGGCGATCGCGGCCGTGACCAGGCGCACAGGCGGGCGCGCGCCGGATCTATGGTACGTGTCGTTCTTCGGCGTCGAGCCTGATGTCCATTTCAGCCCGATGGAGCTCGTGATCACGAGTAGCGGCCGCGATTTTCGCGCGCTCGAGGTTCTTCCGCTCAGTTCCGGTTTCGGTGAGCAACGTCTCAAACAGCGCGAAACGCAGAGCGCGATCTATCTTTTCGAAGACGCAATCGATCTCGATCAGCCGATGACAGTCACGTTTCAGAATGTTCGCAACGAGGACTGGGAACAGATATTGACCCGGGTGGAGAGAGAAAGAGCTCTCGTCCGCGCGAGGGCGTCACGACCAACCGACCATTAATTCAGGCACCAGAAATGGCGATCTATCCGCTTCGCAAGCTTCCGGCTCTACCATGTGCGGGCATCGAGACTCAATGGCTCGAGAAACTGGGCGCTGAACTCGCGTCGGGAACGGACCGGGCGACTCTTTGCCGACGCACTCTCTGCGAGATTTCCTACCCGGAGTTTGCGAACAACTGGGAGACAGCAGTGGCCGACATCAAGCTGCCCGTCGCGACCCGCCTGGCGCTCTCGGCCCTTGATCCACGCAATGTCACTCTCGAGCCCGAGTACTACGCCGAGTGCGACGACGCGCGCTTTCAGAAGGTGAAGCCGCTGCTATGGCTCTGGTATTCATTCGATCGCACCGTACCCGGCGGTCAGAACGTGGAGCTCGGCGTTCAGCTCCGGCGGCTTCTGGCCCCCTACATCTTCAAGCGGTGCGGCGAGAACTTCAAAGCGTTCCAGTACGTCGAGTTCTCATTCGGGTACAACATGGAAGTCGGCGACAACGTGGTCGTCCACCGGTACGTCCTGCTCGATGACCGCGGCGGGATCTCCCTCGGCAACAATGTCTCGATCAGCGATTACGCCAACATCTACAGCCATACCCACAGCATCGTGGACCAGCGTGACGTGACCGACGCACCGACGCGCCTGGACGACGGCGTGCGCATCACGTATCACGCCACGGTGCTGGCCGGCGTGCACGTGGGCGAGCAGGCAATGGTTGGCGCGATGGCGGTCGCGACCAAGGACGTGCGTCCGTACCACGTCTACGTCGGTATTCCGGCAAAGAGTGTTCGCGTCAAGCCGAACGCTCCGACGGGACCGGAGAATCTCACCACAGTCAAGCGCCGCTAGATAACCCGGAGAACATCCTCGACCGGGCCAGCGTCTCCTTGAGCGAGCAGTCGATGCGCGTCCCTCAGTGCCTGCACCGCGCGAGGCCAGGTGAAACGATTGCACGCCTCGTCTACTGACAGCCATTCGAATCGCTGGTGCTCGTCGCTGAGCGTCACTTCAGAACCGCTCTCGACGAATGCGGCGAAGACAATCGCCATCTGAATGGTCTGGCTCGGGTGAAGAAAAAAACTGGAGACCGTCACGTTGTAAAGCGCGTTCAGCTCGAGTCCGGTTTCCTCACGGAGCTCGCGTACGGCTGCGTGCTCGGGCCGTTCCCCCGCATCGATCTTTCCGTAAACCGTTTCCCATGATCCTGGCCGGATGGCATCGCTCGCGCGCTGGAGGACCAGCACGCGCCAATCGCCAGCGTTGTGACGAATCACGTACACTTCTACGACACCAGGTACTATCTGAGTCATTGGCTTTCGTGTCGGTCGCTAGTAAACGATTGGTCGTGGTAAATCATATCCCGCCCGGGCATCGCCGGCACGGCTCGGCGTTTCAGGTCGATTTCGCTATTTCGGGACCAGACTCGGAGACAGAGAGGGGAAGAATCGAGAATCGGCGGGCGAGAGGCTCGGACACTTTCTCGCGCGCTTCCGAGCTCACGAGCAGATCGCTCGCGATTC
>CATPBN010000167.1 GCA_955652635.1 uncultured Gemmatimonadaceae bacterium | reverse complement strand
GGCCTTCCGTTTCTGTCCACGGCCACGAAGGTCAGGTAGCACGAGTTGGTGTGTCGCCGCAGGCCGGTCAGCAGATTCTCCGTCTCGACTCGCACGCCGATCTCCATTGACGTCCGGCCCACGTAATTCACGCTCGACTTCATGATCACGAGATCGCCGACGTGAATCGGCTCGCGGAAATCGACGCGATCAACAGACACCGTCACGCAGGCAAGTCGCGCGTGTCTAATTGCCGACACGGCGGCTGTGGTATCCATCATCGATAGGACCACACCACCAAAGACGTGACCGAGCACGTTCGCGTGCTGGGGCATCATCAGCTGCGCCGTCTCGTGCTGCGTCTCGCGCACCGGGCGCGCGGGACCGCGCGATTCCTGGCGCGGTGAACTCTCTTTCGTGCGGCTCACGTCTGCCGTCCGGATGTCGCTCGCTTCGCGGATGTCTCGTGCTGTTTGCGCGATACCTGCTGGATTCTTTCGCCGTACGTGGTCGCGTCGTTGAACGCCCGCGACAGGGCGTGTCTCGTCTTGGGATCCACCCTCGGCCTGTCGAGCCAGAAAATCTGCACGTAGGTCGATCCGATCAGGCCGAGCTTCCATTCGCGTCCGCGATGATCGCGCAGCGCGAGCGTGTTCGCCTTGTGCGTGGAATCGTAGTGCGAGATGACGTCGTATCCGTCGTGCCGCCACCTGCGGTTCACGAGCCCGCCTTCTCCCGCGGCTTCCTGAACCGTGGTATCACGCAGCATGTGGTCGAAGGCGACGGCCCTTCCATTTCGCAGATCTATCACCGCCCGCGTGGTGTCGTCGTCACCAGTGTCGTCGGCGCGCTCGATCGACACACGGTGTTCGAGCGCGACGTAAGGGCCGAGTACGTTGAGGACGTCCGTTTCGCCCACTGCACTGATGTCCACGTCGTCGTCGGGGTCGTCTTCTGGCCGGAGGAGCGCAGCGCGCGGATGTTGCTGGTGGTACGCGTCCGACATTCGGACGATCGTCGTATCGTCATAGATGACCGCGGAGTCGCCCGTCGCCAGCTCTCGACGGAACACGCGTTCGCCGCTGAATAGCGCCTTCGGGAAGGAGCGGTCGATCTCACTGACGAAGATCTCGTAGTATCGCCCTCCGGTGCGAGCGAGAATCAGCGGCGACCCACGGATGCGGAGCCCCGAATTGTCGCTTCGTACCCAGTACGTCTGATCTCCGGCGGAAACCAGGAATTCGGCGGTGGGCGGTGGTGGCGGCGGCAGAGCGCACCCCCCGACAATGAGGGCGAGGGAGAGCGGGACGAGAAAAAGTGGTTGGGGGTATTGCATCACAGCGAAATATACCGGATTCAGGTGCAGCGTTTCCCGCTGGAGTTGTTAGATTCCAGCGTCCCCGTCTTACCTCCAAAACACAGAATGTCCTTCAACAAGGTCACTACCACCGCGCTCGCGGCGGCAGCAGCACTAGCCTGCTACGGCGCGTACGACGCATCTGCAAAAACAACGGCCGGCAACGCCGCATCTGTTATCGCGCGCGCCGATACGGACACCGTGGTGCGCGCGCGGGTGCCCGTCTCGTTGCACCCGACGCCGCCGGTGCTCGATTCGCTCATCAAGGGCAAGCTCCCCGTGCGCGGCCTCTACGTCTTTCGCTTCGCAGCCAATGCTCGGCGCATGAAGAAGCTGCTGGCGATAGCAGATTCGACGGAGATAAACGCCTTCGTCATCGACGTGAAGGACGAGTTCGGCCTCAACTTCAATTCCACCGATCCACTCCTCAAGAGGAACGCGGGCACGCAGAGCAAGGCGACTCACCTGGCCGAAGTCGTCGACACGATCCGGGCCCACGGAATTCTCCCGATTGCTCGCATCGTCGTCTTCAAGGATTCAGTCACCGCGCGGAACAATCCCGATCACACGATCAGGAAGGCCGACGGCTCACCCTGGCACGACAAGAAGGGACAGACGTGGGTGAATCCATACGCGAACGCAATCTGGGAGTACAACTTCCGCGTCGCCGAGGAGGCGATAAAGATGGGATTCGGCGAGATCCAGTTCGATTACATCCGATTCCCCGAGCCGTACAAGAGTCTGCCGCCGCAGGTGTTCCCGGAACAGAGGGGGCGGACCAAGCCCCAGGTGCTAGCCGAATTCCTGAGTACCGCGCGCGCGCGCTTCGCGAAGCTCGGCGTGAGGACGACGGCTGACATCTTCGGCCTCGTCACAACGGTGGGAGGCGCGCTGGAGGTCGGGCAGAAATGGGAGCCGATCTCCCAGTCGGTCGACGCCGTGTTGCCGATGGTTTATCCGTCACACTATCCACCCGGCTCGTTCCAGCTCCCGCATCCGAACGCGGATCCGTACGACGTCATCCACATCGCGATCTCGCGCGCCCGCGAGCGCGACGAGAAGCTGGGCATCAAGGGCGAACACGTTCGCCCGTGGCTGCAGGCGTTCAGCATTGGTCTCCCGAAGTACGGCGCGCACGAAATCGAGGAACAGAAGCGCGCGGTGTACGACTCGGGCTACGACGGCTGGATTCTTTGGGAGCCGGGGACGCGGTACGACAAGTTCATTCCGGCGTTCGAGAAGACGCTTGTGTCGAGGAAGAAAGTGCCGCCAGTGCCGAGGCCAGCGAACAGACTCGACTAGTTCCGCGGCGCAAAAATCCTGTCTCAATCTGGGCGCCGAGCGCCCTATATTATGCGCCATGCTGACCACCGTCTCCGTCTCGGGCATGACCTGCGCACATTGCGTTCGCGCCGTGTTCACTTCCCTCGCGGGAGTGCCCGGGATAAAACGCGCTGATGTCACCATCGGTCAAGCCGTAATAGAGCACGACGGCACCGTAACGCCCGAACAGATCCGCGACGCGATAGCCGTCGCGGGATACACGGTCGGCGACACGAGGGACGATCGCCGGACGCTTCCTCTCGCGCCATGAAGACTCCGCCCCATAACAAGCGCGTCGAGGACGAGGAAGAGCCGTCCATCGCCGCGCTAATGGGTCCGGCCATCCTCGCGATGCTCGAGGAGAGTCCCGAAGCAATTCCGGCCGAGACCGAGGAGTTTCACCCGAAGGATCTGGCCAACGTAGCGGAGGGACTTCCCCGGGAGATGGTGGCGCCGTTCCTGTCGGCCCTCCCGGTCGAGCGCGCGGCCGACGTTCTCGAGTACCTGAACGAGGATCTTCGCACCGAAGTTCTCGAGACGATGAGCGCGCGCCAGGCCGCCGAACTCGTCACGGAGATGACTCCGGACGACCGCGCAGACGCGCTGGAGGACCTCGAGGCCGGAAGCGCCGAAGACATTCTCTCCGAGATTCCGACGGCCGAGCGCGTCGAGACGGAGAAGCTGCTCGCCTACGAGCCGGACACCGCCGGCGGACTGATGACGACGGAGTTCGTCTCCGTCTCACAGGATACTCCGGTGGATGAAGCTCTCGCCGCCGTGCGTCGCATCGCTCGATCGGAGCGGCGCGAAGCGATGAATACGATCTACACCACCGATTCGGCGGGCCGCGTCCAGGGCGTGATGTCGCTCCGCGAGCTGCTCGCGGCGCCCGAGGGCGCCAAAGTCGCGGACATCGCTTGGGAGGAAGTGCAGACCGTTCCTGTGGCTGCCGATCGCGAAGAAGTCGCTCGATTGACGCGCGAGTACGACCTCGTAGCGGTGCCTGTCGTCGACGACAACGGTGTGATTCAGGGAGTCGTGACGGTCGACGACGTCATCGACGCACTGGTGGAAGAGCACACCGAGGACGTGCAGCGCTTCGGCGGAATGGAAGCGCTCGACGAACCCTACACCCAGATTGGATTCTTCTCGATGATCAGGAAACGCGCGCCGTGGCTGGCCGCGCTTTTCCTGAGCGAGATGCTGACGACGACAGCGATGGGACATTTTCAGGACGAGCTCGCCAAAGCCGTGGTGCTCGCGCTCTTCATTCCGCTCATCATCAGCTCGGGGGGCAATTCCGGATCGCAGGCGACGTCGCTCATCATCCGCGCTCTCGCGCTCGGGGAGATTAGACTGCGAGATTGGTGGAAGGTCGCGCTCAGGGAGCTGCCCTCCGGACTCATGCTCGGCGCGATTCTCGGCGTGATGGGCATCACTCGAATCCTGCTCTGGCAACACCTCGGCTTCGGCCAGTATCCGCATCCGAACCTGCTCGCGCTGACGATCGGAGTCGCGCTGATGGGCGTCGTCACGTTCGGGTCGCTCGCGGGCTCCATGCTTCCGTTCGTTCTCCAACGACTCGGCTTCGATCCCGCGAGCGCGTCGGCTCCCTTTGTCGCTACTCTCGTCGACGTCACTGGATTGTCGATCTATTTCTACGTGGCGCTTCTGATACTTCGCGGGACTCTCCTTTAGGTTGTTGAATTCTTGCGCCGGTCCGTGAGAGATCTCGTCAGCACTGAGTCCCGCGCGACTGACTAGCGCGCGACCGACACACCTCGATTGGGAGGGAAGTGAGGGTGTCCTCGCAGGCGGCGTCTCGCGTAGGAAGAGACTCGCGCGCGTAGTTGTAGTTTGCGCGCGAGACTCAATGCGTGTAAGCGAGTAACCGCCGAAGAGGACGCCCTCACCGCCCGACCGCGCGCGTCTGTAGCGAAACGTTCCCTGCGGGTCTAGGTTAGTGGCGTCGCGGCAAGTGTGACGCGCGTCCCTCTAAAGGAGATGAACAGAATGACAACCACGCTTCAGAAGCTCGCGGGTGTGTTCGGAGTCGTCTTCATTCTCGTGGCGGTGCTGGGCTTCATCTCACCGGGCGGACTCGTAATGGCGATGGAGCCAACGACAGGAATGGTCCTCGGCGTATTTCCGGTGAATCTCCTCCACAACATCGTCCATCTGGCGTTCGGGATATGGGGCCTGGTCGCTTCACGCGCCTGGGCGGGATCGAAGACCTTCTTCACAGTCGGCGGCATCATCTACGTCGTTCTCACCGTAGTGGGCTTCCTGGCACCGACAGGCTTCGGACTGGTTCCGCTTGGCGGAGCCGACATCGGGCTCCACGCTGTTCTAGGTATCGCTATGCTCGGTATCGGGTACACCGCCAAGCCGGCGCCGGCAGTTACTGTGTAGCGCCGACTGTCGCTGTAACAGTATCGGCATCCGGAACGGCGCCTCCATCTCCAGTGGGGCGCCGTTTTGCTTTGTCGATGCGCGCGAGGCTCGAGACGATTCCCTGCTCGAGCCACGCGTGCTCGCCCTTTAATACCTGCATCGCAAGCTTGTACAGAGCGGGATCGTTCGCGCCAAAAAGCTGGTCGAAGTGGCTTGAGATGCGGTCGCGCGCTTCGAGACAGAACGCGTCCGCGAGCGTGATTGCTTCGGGTCTCCCCTGCTTCGACAACATCTGCGCGCGCGAACACGCCGCCGACATCGCGAACAGTTCGGCGCCGATGTCCACCGCCCTGAACAACACCATCTGCCTGCGCTCGAGCTTGGGACCGAACCGCACCATCGCGTGGAAAATCGACCGGCCGAGGTGGCGCGTGGTGCGCTCGATGTAGCGGACGTGACCGGCGAGCTTCCCGAACTCGTTGTATCGCTTGAATCTCGCCGCATTGAGCCAGCGCGACGGATACCAGGTGAGATAGAATGGAGTCGCGCCTGCCAAGGCCGAGAGCTTCTCTTTGAAAGACGTCTCCGGGTTGACGATGTTGAAGGCGAGCTTGAAGTGGTGATCGACTGCTTCGCGGGCGATGAAGAGCCGCATGATCTCCGACGAGCCCTCGAAGATGAGATTGATGCGGAAATCGCGCATCGCTCTCTCGACAGGAATCGCGGGCTCCCCGCGCCGCGCGAGTGACTCCGCCATCTCGTAACCCCGGCCGCCGCGGATCTGCAACGTATCGTCGATGATCCGCCATCCCGCTTCCGTGTTGAACAGCTTGGCGATTGCGGCCTCGAGCCGGATGTCGTAGCCGCCCTTCTCGTAAAGCGCCGCCGACAGCTCGGCCACCGACTCCATCGCAAAAGTGTACGCCGTCATCCGTGCGATTTTCTGCGCCACCGCTTCGTGCTTGCCGATCGGCTGGCCCCATTGCACGCGCTCGTTCGCCCACTTGCGCGTGATGGACACCATCTGCTTTCCCGCGCCGGCGCACCCGGCGGGAATCGTGAGGCGCCCCGTGTTCAGCGTAATGAGTGCGAGCTTGAGTCCCTTTCCCTCTTCCCAGAGAATGTTCTCCCGCGGAACCTTGACGTTGTTGAAGCGGATCACGCCGTTCTCGATCGCCTTGAGTCCCATGAAGCGCAAGCGATGCACTACCTCGACGCCCGGCATTGAGGCCTCTACGATGAACGCAGTGATCTGCTTCACCGATTTTCCCTTGATCACCTTTTCCGGCGTGCGCGCCATTACCACGAACAGCTCTGCACGGGTGCCGTTCGTGCACCAGAGCTTCTCGCCGTTGATGATGAAGCTTCGCCCATCCGCTGAGGGGGTCGCGGTACAACGCATATTGGCTGGATCGGAGCCGGCGTCGACTTCAGTCAGCGCGAACGCGGATATGGCCCCCTTGGCCAGCCGCGGAAAATACTTTCGCTTTTGCTCGTCAGTTCCGAACAACTTGAGGGGCTGCGGCACTCCGATCGACTGGTGGGCGGACAGCATCGCCGTGAGCGATCCGTCCTTCGAAGTCACCATCTCGATGGCTCGGATGTAACTCATCTGCGACAAACCCAATCCGCCGTATTCCTTGTCGATCTTTATCCCGAACGCGCCCATGTCGCGAAGCTCCTGGATCACCGACTCGGGAATCTCGCCGGTGCGATCGATTTCTTCGGAGTCGACGCGCTCCATGAAGCTGCGCAGACGATCCATAAATGGCTTGGCGCGCGCTTCTTCGGCGGTGTCTGCCGCCGGATGCGGGTGGATCAGATCGAGGCGAAATCGACCGAGGAAGAGCTCGCGCACGAAGCTCGGATGCGCCCATTCGGTCTCGCGCGCGCTCTCCGCTACGTCGCGTGCTTCCTTCTCGCTGGCTGTCCCGACCGATATGTCGCTCATGTACGCCTCAGGAAGATAACCAGTCCAACGATGGAAATCGCCGCAAACGAAAACCACTGGATAGCGTAGTTTCGGTGCGGACCCTCATCCAGCGGTGCCGGTTCAACACGCGGCGGCGCGCTCGGCGACGACGCCGAATCGGTGAGAACGACGTAATAATTCGCGACGGGATAGGGAAGAACCTTCGCGAGCGCGGAGCGATCTAGACGGCGAAAAGATCTTGGTCGCGCGGGATTAGGGGGATCAAATGGACCTTTCGTTGGGAAGGTCTCGACGAATCCATGTCCGTTGAGCGCGTCGGCCTCTCGCCAGGATTGCGTAGCGATGGTGGTGCCGTCGGCCGCATAAACCCACCCGCGGTTGACGAGCACCGCGGTGTCCTTGCCATTCCGCAGCAACGGGGTCAGGATGTTGACACCGGGAGATCCATTGCGTCCGCGCAGCGTGTAGATGATCTCCTGCGGGTAATCGTAGCCCCCTCTGATGTGAACTCTGCGGAAGTGGGCGGCGGCAGTGTCGCCCGGGAGCGAGTCGATCTCGACTTCGGGCGCGAGACGTCTGGCGGCAAGCAAGTCGTTCGCGCTCTGTCGCTCACGAAGTCGTCTGATCTGCCAGAAGCCGAGGATAATGAAGATGATCGCGAACGAGATCGCGAGAACGCTGAGAATCCATTTGCGAAGGGTCACCGTGAAATATCGCTATTGTCGGTGAACTGCCGCTCGGGCCGGACACCGAGACTGGGGCAGTTGCAGTTCAAAGACTCTAGAAGAGCGACATCTGCTCGCCGAGCAGATCTGGATCCACGGGCGTCTGGCCCAGCCGATATTGAATATCTCGCGCCGTCGCCGGGCTATGCCCCGAGAAAGTGTTCGCCACGTACCCGTACACATGCGACACCTGCTCCGACAGATCCTCGATTGCTGTCGACCACAGATCGACCTCGTGCGAGCGATCGACCTGCACCCGCGAGTAGTCGACCAGATCCCGGTTCGGGCCCATCCATCTGATGTAGGCGAAGTCGGCGGTCGGACGCGCGGCGAGACCGAGCATCAGCTTACGCGGAATCCATCGGCCATCGCTCAACGCGAGCGCAATGTTGTGCTCCCCGAGCAACGCCAGCACTCCGTCCGTGATCCAGCCGCGGTGCCTGAATTCGATCGCGATTCGAAGATCCTTGGGAACGCGTCCGATGAAATCGACGAGTGCCGGGAGCTCTCCCGGCTGGAAATCGGGCCCCATCTGGACCAGTACCGGTCCGAGCTTGTCGCCTAGCTCGCGCGCGCGGTCGAAGAACGCCTCCGAAGCGCCGGTCTCGTCACGCAGCCTGTGCTCGTGGGTGATCTCCTGCGGCATCTTTAGCGCAAAGACGAATCCCTTCGGAGTGCGCTCGACCCAGCTTCGTATCGTCGTCGCGGCCGGGGACGCGTAGAAGGTGGAATCGACTTCCACCGAATCGAACGCCCGCGCGTATACGGTCAGAAAATCGGACGGCCGCGTGCCCGCCGGATAAAACGGCCCGACCCAGGCGTCGTAGTTCCACCCTTGCGTGCCGATGTGAATCTCCGCGGACATGGCGTTCAATCGGAAGCCGCGACCGCCTGCTGTCAAGTCGGGAAGGGTTCACCGGTAGGTCTCGAAGAACCCAGTGCCGGTACCGACAAGCGGTTGTCCCTCGATGCGGCCGGAGATGCGGGCGGTCCCCTTCATCTGGATGAAATACGGGCGGGCTTTCTCCGTGCCAAGGGGATCACCGCGCTCTCCTTCCTTCGCGCTCTGGGGGCGAGTATCGGTGGCGATAGCGTCGTCGATCGATATGTCCACTCTCAGGGTGTCGTCGCCACGGACATCGAGGAATCGCGCGCGTGAAGGAGCGTGCAGGACCGTCGCGCCCGAGCGGATGGTGCGAGTGTCCTCGTAGGAGATGAGCTTCGGCCGGAATACCGCGCGGAATCCGACCGAGTCGATCAGGTACACGAGGGGTGGCGGGGCCGACGCGCCGCTGGCAGGCGGGAAAACTCTCCCATAAAGAAACGTGTATTGTCCTGCCCGCGATGCGCCCCAATCCCAGGTCACGCCGCGCCAGACTCCCCAGTTGTGATCGTGATACGATTGCGCGTCGGTGAGCTTTTCACATTGGCCGTAGATGCAAAGAGTTCCCGACGCGGAGGCGCGCAGCGCCGGAACCGTGTACCCCGAGACGAAGCCTCCCGTGCCCATAGAGACGCCGGGGAAAAAGGCGAACGGTGCGGGATGCACGACGAGCGAGATATCGGCGTTGCCAGCCTTCGCGCGTACTTCGTAGTCCCCGTTGGGCAAAACAGTCACGTGCGAGTCTCCAAAGGCCAGATTTGCATCCGTCGTCGAGAAGCGCACCTGCGATCGGTCGAGCGTCGCGCCAAAGCGGCGCGTCGCTCCGTTCTCCTCGCGGAGAGTTATTCCGACCTTGCCTCCCCATTTTGTGCCGGTGACGTCACCGCCGACGATGAAGGAGATGAACGCCCACCGCTTACCGCCCTCAGACAGCACGTTGAAGTAGTGCCACTCGGCCCACGTTTCTCTGTTGGCGATGCTGTCGCCGGGCAAATGAAAGTGATCTATCTCGTGCCTCAGTTCCGCCGGTGTGGGCGCCACCCAGCGACGATCGCCTTCATCATTCTCCCACCTCCCCTCAGCAATCTCCGGGGCGGCGCCGACTGCGACTGTTGCCGCCGGGATTTCGCCACTCGCGTGAACGGGGTACTCGCGTCGGTCGGATGTCCGAAGGTAGAGCAGTCTCCCTTCGATCTGCGGTGCGACCGCCGAAATCTCATCTCTGTACCGAGGTGAGGCGAAGAGCTGGCGATACAGAAACGATGCGTGATCGATGGAAAAAAAGAGTCCGCCTATGCCTCCAGTCTTCATCACCTCCACATCCAGTCCTTCCGGAAGGACCGTGATCGAACCGCCGCCGATCAGCTTCTCGTTGCGAGCCTGGGACAGCATCGCCTCGCCAATGGAGAGGAGAACGATCATCACCGCGACACCGACGCCGTAGCCGAAGAAGAGCAAGACAGACCGCCACGGCCTGTAGGTGATATTCCGCAGCGCGAGCTGTGCAATCATGCGGCGACTATCCGGCCGTCCCGCATGTGCACGTTGTGGCGCGCCGCCTTCGCCAGATCCTCGTCGTGCGTGACGACGACGATAGTCGTTCCATCCGAGTTGAGGCGTTGAAACAGCGAGATGATTTCTGTGCCCGTTCGCGCATCGAGCTCGCCGGTTGGCTCGTCGGCAAGAAGGAGAGCCGGATGATTCGCCAGCGCGCGCGCGATCGCTACCCGCTGCTGCTCGCCGCCGGACAGCTCCGAAGGACGGTGCCGCTCACGAGAGCTCAGACCAACGTACGCCAGAAGCTCCGCCGCTCGCGCATCCCTCTCCTCGCGGCGTAGCTTCGCCTCAGCCATCGGAAGTGCAACGTTCTCGAGCGCCGACAGGATTGGCATCAGATAAAACCGCTGAAACACGAAGCCGATGTTGTGCAACCGAAAGGATGTCGCCTCGCGGTCACTCATCCCGTCCACCCGCTTCTCCGCGATCGTCACCGTGCCTGACGACGGTTGATCTATGACGCCGATGAGATTCAGCAGTGTGGACTTCCCGCAGCCGGACGGCCCGACGATGGCCACGTAGTCGCCGCGCTCGACGTCCAGCGACACTCCCTGGAGCGCGTGCACCCGTTCGGCGCCCAGTGAGTAGTCGCGACGGACGTCGAGCAACGACACGATCGGGCCCGAGTCGACCATCACGCAATAGCCTCACGACGGAGCGATTCCGCGATTGGCAGCGAAGCCGCGCGCCACGCTGGATAGATTCCCGCCACAATCCCGCTGCCGACCAACAGACCGAGCGCCGACCATGCTGCGCGGGGCTGAAAGAGAAAGAAGTCGATCGCCATCGGCAGACCTGGAAACGCGGAAAGGATCGAGTTGAGGTATCGCGCTGTTATCAGCCCAAGAGCGAGCCCGATGATCGCTCCGACCAGACTGATCGCGACGCCTTCGATCACGATCTGTTGTACGACGTGCGCCCGCGATAGGCCGATCGCACGCATCACCGCGATCTCTCCCGCCCGTTCGTTCACCGAGACCGTCACCAGCGTCGTCACTAGAAGGAATCCTACGAACAGGCTGACCGCGCCCAGAATGAACGCGAGCTGCCGGAAATAGCTGAGCCGCTGATCCACCTCCGCGATTGCGGTCGCGACCGAGATTGCCGTGACGGTCGAAATCTGAGTCGCGATCCAGTCCCGCACTCTGTCGGGATTCGCCCCCTTGCGGACCCGCACCATGAAGAGAGACGCGCGGTCTCGCCGCGCACCTCCGCCCAGCGCCTCGAGAGTTTCGCGACGGACAGCGGCGGCCGACTGTTCGGTGGCGCCGTAGATGAAACGGGCCTCACCGGTGAGCACCAGCTTTCGCTGCCCCGAATACGTCCGCGTCTGCGGATCGTAGCCGGCCGCGACGTTTAGCGTGTCGCCGAATCGTGCGCCGAGTTTCTTCAGCAGATAATCGTTCGCCACGATTGCATCGGGGGTCGTGATATCCCGGCCCGACAGAAATTCGTAGTCGCCCTGAACGATTGGATCAACGCCGAGAACCGCGGAACTGACATCGCGTGCCCAGACAGCGATGTGGATCGATCCTCCGAGCACGGGGCTGATTTCCCGGATATCGGGATTGGTTCGCAGAACCTTCGTGATCCCGCTGACTCCGGGAATCGTCGCGTCCGTGTCAAAGGGAAGCGTGCCCTTCGGTGCGAGCCGAACGTCGTACCCCTGCGAGAGAAGAAGTTCGCGAAACGACTCGCGCATACCCGTCGCCAACATCACCATGTCCAGCAGCATTGCCGTCGCGACGGCGACACCGAGCACGGCCAGCATCGTGCGCGCGCGATGCCGGATCAACGAAGCCTGCGCAAGCGCCGCTCTCATTCAGCGTCCGAACAGAGCGAGCGGCGGAGTCCGCACCAGTCGCATAGATGCGAGTACCCCGGCTCCGATCCCCAGCACGAGCGACAGTGACACAGCTAGGGACACGATCGGCGGCGTTATGATCGAGAAATAGAGGGGCGTCCGGTACAGCGCCTGGTAATGCCAGTTGACGAAGAGTGACACCGCCCAGCCAAGGACGACACCAAGCACGCTGCCCAGCACCGCGACGACCGCGGCCTCGATGATGATCGATCGCACGACGGACGATCGGGAGATTCCCATCAGCCGGAGCGCGGCGATGTCGCGCCGTCGCTCTTCGACTTTTAGCACCATTATGCAAAGCAGGAACACAGAGCTCGCGACGATCGTGATGACGCCGATCGCACGATGGAACCGGCTCACCACTTGAAACGTCCGCGATGTCTCGACTGCGATGTCGCGCGAGCGATATGCTCGGAACCCGAACGCGACGTGGTTGATGCGCTCGAGAGTGCGGTCGATGTCGACTGAAGGGCGAGTCGCGATCGCGAAGCGATCTACGCGATCGCCGTAACCTGAAATCCTCTGCAACTGGTCCAGGTGCATTCGCACCGCGAAATCCCCACGAGCTACCTGGGAAGGATCCGCTCCCCTTCTCACGATCGCTCCCACAATTACAGACTCGGCGGGAGCAGATTGACCAGGCCGTGCGGAAATGGCCACTCGATCGCCCACCCTCAGGTGCGTTAGAGCGGCGACAGCTTCATCGATTGCGATCGTGCGTTGGGATGTCTGGGGCGCCTGAATGAACAGCGCCAGCGCAAGAAAAGGAAGCAGCACGCTCCAAAGCTAGCCGCGCCCCCCACCTCTGTCTGCCAGCGGCGCGATCAAGACGTTGGCTGCGAGCGAAGGTCCTATGGATAACTCCTGTCGTCCCACCGAAAGCGTGATCGGTCCATCATAAGGTGCGCGAGATTTCACCGTGACCTTCTTCCCCGGCAGAATCGAAAGCTCGGCGAGATATCTCAGCATCTCGGGATCTTCGTCGGACACTCTCACGACGACACCGGCGGACCCGACCGCGAGCTGCGCGAGTGAGAGGTATTCCGTCTCGTCCACTGAGCCATCGCGCGTGGGAATCGGGGCTCCGTGTGGATCCACCTCCGGCTCGCCGATAGTCGCTGCCATCCTGTCCACCAGCTCGTCCGACGCCGCGTGCTCCAATCGCTCTGCCTCGTGGTGCACCCGATCCCAGGGATAGCCGAGCGCTTGCGAGAGGTACGCTTCGATGACGCGATGACGTCTGAGCGTTCTTAACGCGGCGCGCCGTCCGCTCTCGGTGAGCTTTACTCCGTGATAGCGCTCGTAGGCGAGCAGACCCTGATCCGCAAGACGACGGACCATCCCGCTCACAGATGCCGGCGCAATCGCAAGGCGCTGCGCGATCTCATTCGTCGCCGCCGGGCCGGATCCTTTCCCGATTGCATAGATCGCTTTGAGATAATCCTCCGCCGGAGCGGTTAGTGTCTCCGTTCCCGTTTCTTCCCGAGCCGCGCTCATTGAGCCGGCCGTGGTCCCGCGGGAGATGGATGTAGATGTGCTGCCCCACGGACCATCAGCACGGGAACCATCGAGATGTGTCGGAGCTCGCTCGCCACGCTGCCGTGAATAACATCGGAGAGGCCGCGATGCCCGTGAGTCGCCATGGCAATGAGGTCGCACTTCTCACGCTCGGCACACGCCGCAATCTCCTTTGCCGGGTCGCCGCCGGCGAGGATTGCTTCGGCCTGATAGCCTTGCTGCTCGAGAGCGTCGGCAATCGCTTCGATGTACTCGCGGTCGCTCCTCATTTCTTCCGACTCGCGCAGGTCGAGCTGGTTGATGTTGCGCGCTGCCCATCCATCCGCGACGTGTATAAGCACGATCGAAGCATCATTGCAGGTACGCGCGAGCTTCCGGACATGATCCAGGATCACATCGTCGTACGGCGAATGCTCGACGGGAACGAGGATGCGCTGATACATCAGCTCACCGATCCGCGGAAAAGTTGGAACAGCAGCCAAATGTTGAGCGCGGCGATGACGAATGCAACAGCGTAAGCGAGCACCTTGAGCCAGGCGGGGTTTACGAGCTCGCCCATCTTGAGCTTGTCCGACGTGAAAGACACGAGCGGAAATACGGCGAACGATAGCTGCATGCTCAGGATTACCTGACTCAGTATGAGGAGCTTCGCCGTGCCGTTCTCCCCGAAGAACACCGCCACGAGCACTGCGGGAACGATCGCGACTCCGCGAGTGATCAGCCGGCGCAGCCACGGACGGAGCCTGATATTGAGGAACCCTTCCATCACGATCTGTCCGGCGAGCGTGCCCGTGATCGTGGAGTTCTGTCCCGACGCCAGCAATGCCAGCGCGAATACGACGCTTGCTCCTCCACCCAGAAGCGGAGTCAGCAGCTTGAACGCGTCCTGAATCTCGGCGACGCCCGAGTGTCCACTGGTATGAAAGGTCGCCGCGGCGATGATCAGTATGGCGGCATTGATGAACAGGGCGAACGTCAGCGCGATCGTCGAGTCGATGAACGCGAAGTGCACGGCTTCGCGCTTGCCCTCAAGTGTCTCTTCGTACTGGCGCGTCTGCACGATGGACGAATGCAGGTAGAGGTTGTGGGGCATGACGGTGGCGCCGAGTATGCCGACCGCGATGTAGAGCATCGACGGGTCGCGGACGATTTCGCCCGAGGGAATGAATCCGCGCAGGACACCGGCAAGCGGGGGCTGAGAGAGAATTATCTCGAAGAGGAAGCAGACGCCGACGGTGGCGATGAGCGCGATTACCAGCGCTTCGAGTAACCTGAAGCCCTTGTTCTGCAGATAGAGGACGATCAGAACATCCGCCGCCGTGATGACGATTCCGACAGCGATTGGAATATGGAATAGCAGGTTGAGGGCGATCGCCGAACCGATGACTTCCGCCAGATCGCAAGCAGCGATGGCAATCTCGCACGCGATCCAAAGCAGAATTCCAGCCGGCTTCGAGTAGTTGTCACGGCAGGCTTGTGCGAGGTCGCGCCCAGTGACGATACCCAGCTTGGAGGCGAGCCCCTGGAGCAAGATCGCCATCAGGTTCGAGGCGAGAATGACGCTCAGGAGCGCGTAGCCGAACTTCGATCCGCCGGCGAGATCGGTCGCCCAGTTTCCCGGATCCATGTACCCGACGGCCACCAGGTAACCCGGTCCGGCGAACGCAGCGATCTTCCGCCACCAGCCTTTCCCCGCGACGGGGATGGTGCGATAGACCTCTACGAGCGACGGCGTCGCCCGGGCGCGCCGCCATCCGGTCGGGGCGACGGAGATCGCAGCGTCTGGTTTTCGTTTGGGGTCGAGCTGTATGGCCAAAGCTGGTTTTGGGATTGTTAGGAAACTAGAAAATAAGTTAGTATGACCTAACTTTCTGGGCAATCAGCAATTGACACCCGAAACAGCCGTGATCCACCCTCGGAGATCAGCCGCTCACGAGCTGCCGCTCAGCAAAGTCGCTACGTCGCCCGTACTTTTCGCCGACAACTGTCGCGCCAATTTCCCACACCCGTGAGCTCACGACGATGATGTCCTGGCCGTACACGCATCTACTCATCAATCACTTCCCGGTTGTGCTCAGCGTCGCCGCGCTCGCGGCCGCGATCCTCGCCCTTCTGCTCGGACGTCGCGGGCTATGGCTCACAGCAATGGCCGCGCTTACGATGGCGGGCCTTTTCGTTTATCCGGTCTATTTCACGGGGACCCAGGCCGACCACGCGCTCAACGATCCCTGGTACATCAAGCACGGCACTATTGAAGCACACGACGCCGCAGCCACCTGGACGTTGTGGGCGATTCTCATTGTCGGTGTCTTCGCCGCGTACTCATGGTGGAGATCTCTGAAGAGGCCAGCCGAGGGAATTCCGGGATGGATGCGGGCGGGGATTGTCGTCGGATCTCTGTTGGCCGTCAGCACCGTTGCGCGCACTGCATACCTCGGCGGAAAGATCATCCAGGAATCGCCGGTCCTTCAGCTCAAGGACGCTCCCGCTGGACTTCCGCCCGCCGTCGTCACGGAGTTACGTGGCGACACGGCCGCAGGACACTGAGAGAGAAGGAAGCGAAGTCGCGCCGGTTCGTCGGAGGGGGTGTCCTCGTAGGCGACGTCTCGCGTAGCAAGAAACCGGCTGGGTGCCCGCGAGCGAGCGGAAGCCGCGAGTGGGCTGACGGGTTCGCAGCGTAAGCGAG
>CATPBN010000166.1 GCA_955652635.1 uncultured Gemmatimonadaceae bacterium | reverse complement strand
GGAAGGCTCGCGCCATGTGACGGTTCTCGGCAGCGTACCCGTACACGGACGCCTCGTCAGCGACCACCGGCATCAGCCCCATCTCCGCTTTCTGCTTCTCGACCAGATCCTCGCCAGCTTTTCCCTGTACTTCCCTGCTGAAGAACATCTTGAGGCTGCTGTCGAGAGTATTCCAGGAAAGCGAGTACTCCGGCCCGAGCAGTTCGGCTGAGAGTCGCAACCCGGCGCCGATGAAGCTCCAGGAAGTCGTGACCTCTCCGATCAGCGTCTCGCCCGCCTCGGATTCGTATTCGATCGTCGCGCGCGCGAAATCTTCGGAAGGACGCTTCGTGTAGTCCACGTCCTTTCCCATCGACTGCGAGAGGCGCTTCGCGTATTCGGGACGACTCCATTTGAGCGACGCGATGTGCGCGCTGATGCGCTTCGGCTTGATCGACGAGCGCGGGGCGCCCGGTTTGGTGAGAAGGTGCCGGACGACTTCGACGGAGTGACACATCATGTCGTTGAGGACACCTCCACCCTGAAGCGTTCCCTGCCAGAACCACGGCATGTGCGGGCCGCTATGTTCCTCCGCCGCACGGGCAAGATACGGGCGCCCGGTGAGCGCCGCGCCACGCGCCCAGATCAGCTCACGGCCCCGCGTTATGTCGGGCGCGAATAGCTGGTTCTCCATGTACCCCGTATTCAACCCAACGCTCTTGGCGAGAGCAGCTACCTTCTTCGCTTCGGCGACATTCCGCGCGAGGGGCTTCTCGCAGGCCAGGCCGCGCAGTGTGCCCGCCCCGCTCTTGATGGCGGCGACGATCTCCTCGACGTTCGCGATGCGCGCGTGGTTGGGGCCGCAGAGCCAAAGCGCGTTTATCGCGGGATCGGCGACCATGTCGCGAATCGATTTATAGGGCCTCGCCTCGCCGACGTCGTGCTCGCGGGCAAGAGCGGCGGTCGACGCTGCATTTTTCTCGTTGGGGCTCCAGACGCCACGCACGTCCGCGTCGCGGACGGACGTAAACGACTGGATGTGAAAGCGGGCGTTGAAGCCGCTACCGACGAATCCGATTCCCAGGCGCTCGCTCATCTCATTCTCCGCATAAGTTCTTCGTCATGCCGCGCCTTCAAGGAGTCAAGCGAAGCTTCTTTGGGTCGAACTTGGCGTAGGTGACGCCGAGCTTCGCGAGTGCTTCCGGCGGACAGCCATTCCAGTTCGGATTGAATGTGTTTCCGATGTACCGAAGGTCCTTTGCTCCCATCTTGCTGGACCAGAATCCCGAGGACGTCAGATCGCGGAATCCATTGAAGAAGTTGACGCCAGCGGTCATGGTGGCGGGCGCGCGCGCTGGCCACGCGATGTCGTTCAGTATCTGCTCCCGCTGGGACGCGCTCGCGTCGGCAAAAGCTTTTCCGAATCTCGTCGTCGATTGAGCATCGATCCATGCCAGGCCCGGACGCATCCATTTCTGATTGTTGGGACGGTCCGTCATGATGAAGTCCATGAACTCAGGCACGCCTGCATCCGTTGCGCTGCCGGACCGCTCGTCACGGGGAGTGATTATGTCGGCGAGGATTCCGACGGTCCGGAATTCTGTCGGCGTGAAGAACTTCGGGGCGAATGCGACCCCCTCACCCGCGAGGCTTCGCGCCTCGTCGACAAAGCGCCAGGCTTTTTCGTGATCCACCCTGGAGAGGCCAAGCGCGGCGGCGATTGGGAACACGGACATCAGCTGGACGGCCTCCCGACGACTCATGTCCTTCGTTGTCGGCGTGGCATCGTCGGTTTCTGGTGCCGGCACCGAGGTCGTCAGCTGTTCGTTTTCGCTCGGCATCAGAGTGCCCCCCTCTTCCGTTCCTGCGCTATGTACTCACTCGTGCGCATCGAGAGCGCGAGGATCGTCCAGGTCGGATTCTTGTCCGCCTGCGACACGAATGGGCCGCCATCGGTGACGAAGAGATTCTTCACGTCGTGCGCGCGACAGTTTGCATCGACAGCAGATTTTGCTGGATCGGCGCCCATGCGGACCGTGCCCAGCTCGTGGATGATCTCCCCGCCCCTTGCGATGCCGTAGCCTTTGGTTTGATCGGGCATCGCGTCGAAGACCTGACCACCCATGTCGGCGATGAGCGCGCGGAAAGTCTCCTGCATGTGGCGAACCTGGTTGTATTCGTAGTCACTCCACTGCCAGTGGAACCGCAGCACGGGGATGCCGAACTTGTCCTTTACGGTCGGATCGATCTCACAATAGCTCTTGTCGTTGGGAATCATCTCGCCGCGCCCAGAGAAGTAAACCGAGGCGCCGTAGTAGCGGCGGTAATCGTCCTTGAGAGCTTTTCCGTATCCACCGCCCGACGGGTAGTTTTGAATACCCCCCATGAATCCGTAACTGGGCGGGTACAATCCGCCGCCCACCTCGACATGGTATCCGCGGGGAAATCCCAGTTTTTTGTTGTCGCCCCACCAGGGCATGTAGACGTGCATCCCGCCCACACCGTCCTCGTTGTGAGGCACATGGTCCACCATCTTCGGGATGTATCCGGAAACCCCGCTGCCGGTGGTGTCGGTGAGATACTTGCCGACGACGCCGCTTGAGTTGGCGAGGCCATCGGGAAATTTTGGCGACTTCGAATTGAGCAGGAGGCGCGCGGTCTCGCACGCGCTAGCCGCCAGAACAACGACGCGCGCATTGGCGTGGAATTCTTTTCTTGTCTTCGTATCGATGTACGTCACGCCGCTCGCAAGGCCGCGGTCGTTGACCGTGACTTCGCGGGCCATCGCATTTGTCACCAGAGTCAGCCTTCCAGTCTTGAGCGCTGGCGCGATGAGCACGTTGGTCGAGGAAAAATTGGAGTTGGTCATGCAACCGCGGTTGCACTGACCGCAGTAGTGACAAGCCGCGCGCCCGTTGTGATTCCTCGTGATGATCGACAGCCTAGCGGCAACGCATGTGATGTTGAGCCGGTCGGCTGCGTCCTTGATCATCAGCTCGTAGCAGCGCGGTTGCGGCGGCGGGAGGAAATAACCGCCGGGATGATTGGGCAGGTTGTCGTTGTTGCCGAACACTCCGATCAACTTGTCGATGCGATCGTAGTACGGCGCGACGTCGGCGTAGCCGATTGGCCAATCGTCGCCGAGCCCGTCGCGGCTCTTTGCCTTGAAGTCGTCAGGGCCGAAGCGAAGAGAAATTCGCCCCCAGTGATTGGTGCGTCCGCCCACCATTCTGGCGCGCCACCACATGAACTCGCTTCCTTCGGCCTTCGTGAACGGCTCGCCGTCGAGCTCCCAACCGCCTATGCAGGCGTCGAATTCCCCGAACGGGCGGTCCTTCGTGGATGCTCCCCGTCGCGGAGACTCGTACGGCATCTTGAGCATGGCCGAATCGCGGGTGTTGTCCCACGGCCCCCCGGCTTCGAGGAGGAGAACATTCGCGCCCGCGCGCGTGAGAGCGTACGCTGCCATTCCGCCGCCAGCGCCGGACCCTACGATGCAGACATCGTACGTCTTGCGCTGGGAAGGGAGGACGAAACTCATCGAATATCCACCGTTGAGGACACGAGAAAGTAAGGCCGGAGAGCGGACGCCACTAGTGCGAACCGACGTCATATTTGTGTTCTCGCGGGCCTCCTTTTCCGACGGGGTTGGCGGGCGGAATGAACGGCTTGGTAGATACCATTAGCCGTGACGGAAGGCCCTCGCGAACAGTCTGATTACCGAGCGAAGTTCTCACGCCCACTCTCTCGCGCGTGCCCATGCCTTTCACAAGTGACACGGCGAATCTGTATCGCATCGAGACGACTCGAAAAGCCGTCATTCTGACGATGCTCGGCGGTGAAGAAGTGCGCGGAAACGTCTTCATCCATTTTTCCTCCTACCGCCCGTTCGAGCTCGAGGATGTATCGGAGCTGTTCAACTCAGACACTCCTTTTTTCCCGCTCGAGCTGGAAAACGCCGAAGTAATCCTCGTCGCAAAAGAACGCGTCGCAGAGCTCGCGGCTGACCGAGGCGAAGCTCCTTCAGACCTCCCTCCCCGCGACCCACCAGCCCCAACCGCCCTTCTCCAGGTAGTTCTGGTGGGGGGCGAAGTACGACTCGGCTCGATTCGGCTCGACGCCCCGCCCGACCGGGCCCGGGTGCTCGATTATCTGAACGCTTTGACATCCCGCTTTCTGACACTCTACACCTCAAACGAAGCTCGGCTTATCAACCGTTCGTTGATCGACCGCGTTCGTCCACTGGACTGATCGACTGACATGGCCCAGCTAGATCGCTTTCTCAACCTACTCGTCGCCAACAACGCCTCGGCATTGAATCTGTCCGAAGGCGAGGTTGCGACTGTGACGATAAAAGACTCGGCCCGCCCGGTGATGAAGCAGGCACTCACGAGCGCGCAGATTCTCAATCTGGTGCGGGAGATCTCGCCGTCCAACGTGCCCCTCGTCCCGGACGCCAACGGCCACGCGCGATTCGAATATTCGTCCTCAGACGGAACGTTCGAAGTCCTGCTCAGCCAGAACGGCAAAATCACGGCGCGTATCGAGCGCACGATTGCAGGGTCCAACGCCGCGAAGCCGGCGCCGACCCAGCCAGTCGCGGCAGCCGCACAGCCGGATTCTCCAAAGGCGCAAGCCACAAAGCCGGAAGCTCCGAAAGCCGAAGCGCCCCGCGCGGCGGCAGCCAAGACCTCGGCGACCGGCAATCGCGCGCTGGACAAGATGGAAAGTCTTTTGCGACAGCTGGTGGGCAACAAGGCGTCTGACCTGCACCTCCGTGCTGGCTCGCCTCCAATGCTGCGCGCCAGCGGCGAAATCGCACCAATCCCCGGCGAGGCAGTTCTGAGCTCAGAGGACATCGACATCATGCTCAACTCGGTGATGCTCGAGCAGAATCGGGAGGAGTTCAAGGAGATCAACGACACTGACTTCGCGCACGAGATCGTCGGGCTCGCCCGCTTCCGCGGCAACGCCCTACGCGATCGCAAGGGAATAGGCGCCGTATTCCGCGCAATTCCTGCCGCCGTCGTCACCGTCGAGCAGATGGGTATTTCACAGGAAGTGCAGCGTCTCTGTCACCTCACCAAGGGACTCGTGCTCGTCACCGGCCCGACCGGATCGGGTAAGTCGACGACGCTGTGCGCATTGATCGACCTCATCAACCGCACACGCTCGGATCACGTCATCACGATCGAGGATCCGATCGAGTTCGTTCACGAGAGCAAGAAGTGTCTTATCACTCAGCGTCACGTTGGCGTGCACACGTCGTCGTTCAAGCACGCTCTGCGCGCGGCGCTGCGCGAAGATCCTGACATCGTGCTGGTAGGCGAGCTGCGCGATCTGGAGACGGTCTCAATGGCAATCGAAACGGCCGAGACTGGTCACCTCGTTTTCGGCACGGTGCACACATCGACTGCTGTAAGCACCATCGACCGCGTGATCGATCAGTTCCCGCCCGACAGACAGGCTCAGATCCGCGTCATGCTCTCGGAGTCGCTCAAGGGCGTGATATCACAGGTGCTCTGCAAGAAGATCGGGGGCGGTCGAGTGGCGGCCCGCGAGATCATGCTCTCGACACCATCGGTCTCGAACCTGATTCGAGAGGGCAAGACATTCCAGCTGCCATCCGTGCTCCAGACCTCGCGGAGACTGGGAATGGTGACGATGAACGATGCGCTTATCGAGCTCGTCGATTCGAACCAGGTCGAGCCGCAGGAAGCCTACCTCAAGGCGACGGACAAGGTTGGCATCATCCACATGCTGAAACAGCGGGGCAAGGACGTCAGCTTCGCGGACGTCGATGACGCGCGAGCAGCCGGCTTGGCGAGCGGGCCCGAGGCTACTGGATCGTCGAAGGCCAAGGCTGGTTCGACAGGCAGATAGAGACTCTTTCGAACCTGCGTGAAGGCGCCCTCCTCGCGGAGGGCGTTTTTTTTGGCGCTATTCCATGATATGCGGAGCCCCGGCCGCGGCCCGCGTGTGACGCACGAGAACGAGGAGCGGGATCAGAGCAAGAATCAGCACCGCGCTCAAGACATAGATCCTGCTGTAAGCAATGA
The DNA here is from genome assembly GCA_955652635.1 of uncultured Gemmatimonadaceae bacterium. Classification (GTDB taxonomy): domain Bacteria; phylum Gemmatimonadota; class Gemmatimonadetes; order Gemmatimonadales; family Gemmatimonadaceae; genus UBA4720. Next base: position 5,138 of record CATPBN010000166.1, on the reverse strand, counting down.
CGCTGGCCTGGCCCATTAGCTCGCGGTCGAGAATGCTGATCGCGCGTTGGCGAGCCGTCCAGGCATCGGCGCCACGCGCGACCATCGCGCGAGTCAGCATGTCGAGGCGGCCCAGCGTCGTCGGATCCCCGCTCGCCAGATGCTCTGAGAGTATCGCCCGGAATTGCGCGGTGTAATGCGACAACAGCGTGGCTATCGCGGCGATGCCGAGTGAGCCGCCCAACTGCCGGAAGAAGTTGTACAAACCGGTGCCTTGCGGGAGCTCGGCGTGGGTGAGCTCGGCGAGCGTGATTGTCGTGAGCGGCACGAACATCATGCCCAGTCCCACACCGCGCATGATGAGGGCCGAGAAGAAGTCGGTACCACCGCTCTCACCGGTAATGCGCGAGAGCTTGAACATCGCTCCCGCGAATAGCAGCGCGCCAATCGTAATGAGGATCCGCGGATCATATTTGTTCGTGAGCCGCCCGACGATCGCCATCGACGCGGCGGTCGCGAGCGCGCCCGGCGCCAGGAGAATGCCGGTTTGCTGCGCCGTCATCTGGAGATTCCCCTGCAGAAACACGGGAAGCGTGAACACCGAAGCGAACAGGCCGACTCCCATCACCACGCCGAGAAGAGTGCCTACCCACATCTGGCGGTGACGCAGAACCCTGAAGTCGATGACCGGATGTTCGATCGTGAGCTCCCGCCACACGAGCACGACACCCGTCACGACGGCTGTGAACGCCAAAGTCGTCATCGAGCGAGACTCGAACCAGTCTTCGCGCTGGCCGTACTCGAGGAGGTATTGCAGGGAGCCGACGCTCATCGCCAGCAGCGCAATTCCGATATAGTCGACCGAGGGTGGCCGTTGCTGGTTCTCCGGGTCGTGCACGTACCCGATGATCATCGCGGCGGCCAACATGCCGAGGGGGATGTTGATGTAGAAGATCCACGGCCAGCCGTAGTTGTCCGTGAGAAAGCCGCCGAGCGTGGGCCCGATGGTGGGACCGACCATGACACCGAGCCCGAAGAGCGCCATAGCTGTGCCCGCTTCCCTTCTCGGAAACGATTCGAACAGCACCGCCTGCGACACCGTCATGAGCGCGCCGCCGCCCAGTCCCTGAATGATTCGCCAGAACACCAACGCAGCGAGGGAATGCGACGCGCCGCAAAGGAAGCTGGCGACGGTGAAGATGATGATCGAGCCAACGAAGTAGCGCTTCCGCCCGAAAAAATCCCCGAGCCATCCCGTGAGGGGAATGATTATTACGCTGGCGAGTATGTAGCCGGTCGAGACCCAAGCGATCTCGTCGAGACTCGCACCCAGATTACCCATCATGTCCGGCAGGGCGACGTTGACGATCGAGCTGTCGATGACCTGCATCAGCGCCGCGAGCACCACGGCGAATGCGATCAGGTATTTGTGTTCGGCTCCTTCCGGTGGGGCGGCCAGGGGTTCTGCGAGCGGCCGGTCGTCCTCAACGGGCTCGGCGTTGATTTCCCCCGCAATCGTCATGAGATGCAATAATAAGTGGTCGGCATCTCATGCGAAGCTCATCCCACAATTCTTGACTCAGGGAATCCCGGATGTATCGATGCGAGCCTGGCGCGCCTCCGCCGAGTCGGCGGTCTTGAGCGCCTTGCCGACCGCTTTCGCGCCGGGAATCCGCGAGCCGGCAAACACGCTGTCCTTCTCGCGCTGAGTTAGCTCCTGCTTTTTCGCAGTCTCTTGCGTGCCGCAAGCGATTAATCCCGCGGCTAGCACGGCGAGGCCGAATCCGTTCAATCGTAACGACAGAATCCCTCCGGATCAGGTAGGTGTATTGGCAGCCAGCTGACGAGCGGTCGCTTTCGGAAGCATCTGGTTGTGCTCACTCAGCAATTTTGTGGTGAAGCGCTGGCCTTCTGAGATCCGTTCGACCTCGAGTGCAATGGCATCAACTGCCTGCTCGATTCGGGCCAGCCGCGCCTCAGTAAGAGGCGGGACCGATTCTCCCTCCAGCCTCCGTTCTTCCCTCTTGTGTGCAACCGTTGCGCGCGCGATTGCGCTGACCGAGTACGCGACCGAGCCGAAAAATGCCACAGCGACCATCACCTTCGCAGGATCGTCCATATTTCCCTTCGTTGCTGTTTACTTCAATACGGATGTCATCCGACTTTGGTTTACTCTTCCGCCACTAAGCGGGGGCTCCTGCAGGGGCCGATTCCCCGGTTGTCCCTCCCCCAGCCTTCGGCTTGAATAGCACCGCGAACAGAATGAACACCAGCGCTGCACCCGCGGACGGCACGAGCCAGATCCCGTGCCAATCGTGCGTCACCTTGAGACACTGATGAGCGGCCGCTGCCAAATCGGTGCACGCGGAGTTAGGCGTGGCAAAGCGGTTGACGACCCATCCCGAGGCGAACGCGCCAATGAAGTAGCCAAGCCCGTTGGTGACGAAGTTGATGAGGCCCTGGGCGGCGGCGCGAATTTTCTCGCCCGCCCGCTGATCGGTGTAGATCTGACCGCTTACGAAGAAGAAATCGTAGCAGACACCGTGGAGCAGAATGACCAGATAGATCAAGGACATCACTGGTCCATCGGCGCCCATTCCGAACGCCAGATATCGCAGCGCCCAGGCGGCCATGCCCACGAGCATGATGACCTTGATTCCAAATCTCCGCAGCACGAAGGGCAGCAATAACATGAACACGATCTCCGACATCTGACCGAAAGTCTGAATGAACGCCGGATTGGGAGCCCCCACTTCGTTGAGGAACGGATTCGCGAAGGTGTAATAGAACTGGAGCGGGATGCAGAGAAGAAATGATCCCGCCACGAAGATGAAGAAGTCGCGGTTGCGGAGGAGCTGGAGAGCGTCGAGCCCGAGCGCGTCGTGCACGCTGAAGCTTCCGCCTGCGGCTTTCGGAGGAGTGTGCGGCAGCAGAAGCGAATAGGCCGCCATGACGATCGACGCCCCGGCCGCGAGTCTCATCGGCAAAACACGCGCATCGGCGTGAAAGACCGCCCCCACCAGGATTCCGGCGACAATCCATCCTATCGTGCCAAGCACGCGTATGAACGGAAATTCGCGCCCCGGATCCCGCACATGGTGAAACGAGATCGAGTTCGTGAGCGAGAGCGTCGGCATGTAGCAAAGGGCGTACAGAATCAGCAGCGGATAAAACGTGGCGAACGATGTCTGGAGCGAAACCAGCCACATCAGGGCTCCGCCGAGCAGGTGCAGAACCGCGAGAAGTTTCTCGCTGGAGAAGTACCTGTCTGCTATAACGCCCATGAAAAAGGGCGAAGCCAGAGCGGCGATGGCCGTTGCGCCGTAAGCGAGCCCGATTTCACGGTCGGTGAAATGGAGAGTCTGACCCAGATACGTGCCCATGGTCACGAACCACACGCCCCAGATGAAATACTGGAGGAACATCATGATGGAGAGCCGCGAGCGAACGCCGCTCACTTGATCTCCCGGATGCGAATGTTGCGAAGCCAGAGCGTCCCGTCGTGATCACCCTGAAGGCCGATGTAGCCACTCGATGCGCGTCCGTAATGCGGATAGGCGACGAACTTGCTCGCCTTGACCTTTGCCTCCCAGTCCGGGCTCCCGAAATCGTACTCGAGCAGCTTCTGGCCGTTCATCCAGTGTTGAACGTTGTTGCCGTTCACGACGATGAGTGTCGAGTTCCATTGACCCGCAGGCTTGACCACTCCGGCTGGCGACGGATAGACAGCGTACGCCGCGCCCGCCGACGTTAGCCGGCTCTGCCCATCCGGATGTCCCGCATCGTCCAGCAGCTGATATTCCGGAGCGCTCCAGTAGATGTGATCGTACTCCTCGGTGCCGCGATAGAACACGCCAGAGTTTCCGCCCGCGGCAATCTTCCAGTCGAGCGCAAGCTCGAAGTTGCCGAACTGGTCCCTGGTGATGATGTCGTGGGCCGATCCGGTCTTGGTCAGGATGCCATCGACGACGGTCCAGCCGGCAGGAAAGGACTGCTCCTTGTAACCACGCCAGGCCGAGGTGCTCGTGCCGTCGAACAGTGAGCGCCATCCGGCCGCGCGTTGTTCCGCCGTCAACGGCGTCGCGCCCGATGCGGTGCTACTCGCGGCGGGGACACTGTTCCCTACCGATGTGCAACCAGCAGCAATGAGTCCCAGTTGAGAAATGATCACCGCGCGCGCGACAGCTCCGTGTCTCATGTATTCCTCATGAAGAATTGGTCAGACTGCCCAACCGGCGCGATACTCTCGCGTCAGGTATTGATTCGCATCCGCAATGTTGGTTACGACCATGTGCTCGCCATCGTACAGAATCTTTCTTCCCTGACCGGTGCGCAGCGCGACGATGCCGAGAAGCATCGTCTCGGTGAGCTGAGCGGCGTACTCGATCGGCGAGCTCGCCTTGGTCTCACCCTTGATCGCCTTCACCCAGTTCATTTCGTGGCTCCAGGGAATTCGCGCAAATGTCTTCGGGACCAGCGCTGCCTCTTCGGTGAGTGCCACAGGAAAAAGTCGTGGATTGGAGCCGTAGGTGTCGTTCATCAGTATTCCCTTCTCGCCGATGAAGATGACGCCGCCCTCGCTCTTGAGCGTCACGTCATCGGGAAGAACATCGGGACGAGGCGGATAGAGACCACCGTCGTACCAATTGAGCTTGACTGGTGGCTGCGCGCCGCGCGCGGGGAACTGGTAATGAACCGCGGTCGCGACGGGATAAGAAACGGGCTTGTTGTAGCCCCGCGCCTCGCGCGTGCCCGCCGTCGCACTCGGGTCGGCCGGAATCGGCATGGTCCCCCACTGGGTGGATGTCGCCTCGATGCTCGTCTGATACGTGAGCCCGAGCGCCCAGTACGGGTGATCGATCAGATGCGCGCCCATGTCGCCGAGCGCGCCCACGCCGAAGTAGACCCATCCGCGCCAGTTGAATGGATGGTAGATGGGATGATACGGCACATCCTCGGCGACAGGACCAACGTAAAGATCCCAATGCAGCCCTTCCGGCACGGGATAGGATCCCAGTGCCGATGCGAGTAGCGTGTTCACGTAGCGGAAGCTGTAGGGATTTCCGAACGGACTCTGAGGGGCAGTTGGCGGCGGAGAGCCAGTTGGGCGCGGGACTCCTTGCGGCCAGTAAACCACCGGCCGATTGGTCCACACATGG
>CATPBN010000165.1 GCA_955652635.1 uncultured Gemmatimonadaceae bacterium | reverse complement strand
GAGCTCTTCGTAGGTGGCAAGCATGTCGTCGCATTCGAAAACCGCAAAGCCGAACGTGCCGGACGTTTCGAGGGGCTTGGTGCCTCTCGTGGTGCCTAAGCCACCACCGCCGGAGTGCGGATGAGCCGTAAAGCCTCGCTACGAAAGTAGCTGGGGGGAGACTCGAACTCCCGACCCCGGCATTATGAGTGCCGTGCTCTAACCAGCTGAGCTACCCAGCCATACCCCTAATTTGCTCAAGACTCGCGCAGCGTTGAAGGCGCAACGCGAGGCTTAGTGACACAAACGGCCAGCCCTCTCGGACCGGCCGTGTATGATCGAGCATATGGCGGGGGCGGGATTTGAACCCGCGACCTTCGGGTTATGAGCCCGACGAGCTACCAGGCTGCTCCACCCCGCGATAAGGAGTGAAACCTAATCAGCGCGGTTTGTCGCGGGAAGTGCTCGGAGCGTCGCCAAAACGATAAAGAATCTCCTTGTCACCGCGCACCATTCCGAATTCCTCGCGCGCGATGCGCTCCATCGTCGCGCTGTCGCTCTTTACCAGTTTCAGGTAGCGCCCGAGCGAGTCCACCTGTCGCTGCAGCGAGTCCACCTGGCGCGTGAGGTTTTCTGTGCGACGACCGAGGACGTAAAGATCTTTGGTGCTGTACTCCCCGCCCTGCACCGCGAAATACGCGGCGACCGCGATCAGAGCCCACCATATGATCCGCTTCATTGCACGCTACTGACTCGCGCGACGTCCGTCTAGCAACTGCGTGCGGCTAGAGTCCGTATATCGACCCGCCAGGATACTCGGCAGCGGCGCCGAGCTGCTCCTCGATGCGAAGGAGCTGGTTGTATTTGGCGACGCGGTCGGTTCTGCTCGCGGAACCCGTCTTGATCTGGCCCGCACCAGTGGCGACAGCGAGGTCGGCAATGAATGTGTCCTCGGTCTCGCCCGAACGGTGCGAGATGATCGACTGGTACCCATTCGCGCGCGCCATCTCGATTGCCTCGAGCGTCTCCGTGAGTGTGCCGATTTGATTCAGCTTGATGAGAATCGCGTTCGCGACATCCGACTCGATTCCGCGGGCGAGGCGCTCGGTGTTGGTCACGAACAGGTCGTCTCCCACGAGCTGAACACGGTCGCCTAGCGCAGCAGTGATTTTGGCCCATCCCTCCCAATCGTCTTCGGCGAGCCCGTCCTCGATGGACACGATCGGATACTCGTCGAGCCATTTCCGGTAGAGCTCGATCATTCCGTCGGAGTCAAGGCTGCCCGCGCCGCTCTTCTTGAACGTGTACGTCCCGTTCTTAAAGATCTCGGAGGCTGCGGGGTCGAGCGCGATCGCGATCTCGCGCCCGGGAGCGTATCCCGCGGCCTCGATCGCTTCGACGACGACGCGCAGTGCCTCTTCATCGTTCTTCAGATCCGGAGCGAATCCGCCTTCGTCACCGACTCCCGTGGAAAGCTTTCGCTTCACCAACACTTTCTTGAGCGCGTGAAAAACTTCCGCGCCCATTCGCAACGCCTCGCGAAAGCTCGTCGCGCCAATCGGAACGATCATGTATTCCTGAAAATCCACGGTATTCGTCGCGTGCGCGCCGCCATTCAGGATGTTCATCATCGGGACGGGCATCGTTCGCGCCATGGGACCGCCGAGGTAACGGTAGAGTGGCAGTCCGACATCCTGCGCCGCGGCGCGTGCGGTTGCCATCGACACGGCTAGGATCGCGTTAGCTCCAAGCTTCCCCTTGTTGTCGGTGCCATCCAGCTCGATCATCGTGCGGTCGACCAGCATCTGGTCGCTGGCTGAGAGCCCGCTCACGGCTGGCGCAATCCGCTCCTCGACGCTCTGCACGGCCTGCTCCACTCCCTTCCCGAGATACCGTTCGGCGTCTCCGTCGCGCAACTCGAGCGCTTCATGCTCGCCCGTGGAGGCACCGCTCGGAACTGCGGCGCGTCCAAACGCTCCGCTAGCAAGCGTGACGTCGGCTTCAATGGTCGGGTTTCCTCGACTGTCCAGAATCTCGCGGGCTTTGATGTCTGCTATCGTCGACATTTTCTCGTAGTTGGGTCGTTGGTTAACGTGTTTCGGTTGGGTTGGTTTCCGACGACAGGAGCTCGACGGATGAGGGCAAGCGCGAGATCGGAGTCGGCAACGCCTCGACGCCATACAAATCGCGCATCGCGTTCGCCATCCTCGTCCTCACTGTTTGCATCAGCGCCTCGCGGTGATCGTAATCCACAGTCGTGGTGCTGACCGGCTCGAGCAAATGTATATCAATCGTGCCTGGATGAACCCAGAACGATCCTTTGCGCATGATCTCAATGGTGCCGTGCACGATGATTGGAACGATCGGGACGCCTGCCGCGATGGCGAGCACAAAGGGCCCCTTCTTGAACGGTCGGAGCGGATAGGCGTACCCCCGCGTGCCTTCCGGAAATACGACAACCGAATTGCCCTGCCTGATTCGCTCGGCCGCCACCTCATAGGCTCCGAACGCGGCCTTTCTGTTGTCGCGCTGGATCTCCACCATCCCCGCGGCGCGCATCGCACGGCCGAATATCGGCACTTTGAACAGCTCCGCCTTGGCGACGAACTTGTAGCGGGGAAGGACCTTGGCAAGTGCGGCCACGTCGAACCAGCTGACGTGGTTCGACGCGAAAATCCGGGGCTCAGTATCGTCGCCATTCTCCAGACCGTGAACCCGGACTTTTATCCCCGCCGCCCACATCACCGACCTCGACCACCAGCGCGGAATCTTGTCGTATATCCCGTTTGGCTTGTCCTCGACGCCCAGCACGCCGGCGATGATCGTGGTGAGTCCCAGCACAGTAGTCACGATGAACGCCGTGATGACCGCGAAAATCGTTCGCAAGAATGAGATCATTTATCCCGAAAGTGATCGAAGCCAGGCGGAGCAGAAATTTTTTTTCCGTCCTTCATTAGCTCGACCCCGGAAGATCCGGCAACAACCCGGCCTATTTCGGTGAGAGCCAGCCCGAATTCCGCGGCGAAGGCTTCGGTGTCGATCGCGGGAGCGGTTGCCACGATCTCGTACTCTTCGCCGGAATTCGCGGCCTGTAAGGAGGATACACCGTCGACGTGCGGAATTCGATCCACGTCGATCTCTATGCAGACGTTGCTGGCAGCAGCGACGTGACCGAGGTCCGCTATCAGCCCATCGGATATGTCTATAGCGGAGGTCGCGCCACGCTGCGCCAGCCCCACCGCCGGTTCGATTCGTGGAACCGGGTTGGCGAAACGCGCCCTGTCGCGCTCCGTCGGCTCCTTCCCGGCTTGCCACGCGCGCACCGCCGCGGCGGGACCTCCCAGGGAACCAGTCACGTAGACACGTTGCCCGGCTTTAGCGCCCGCGCGCGACAGTGGCTGCGCCACGCTTCCGAGCGCGGTGATCGTCAATGATAGAATCTTGCCCGATGACAGGTCGCCGCCGACGATGGGGCACAGCACAGCCGACGCGCCCTCGCGTATTCCTGTCGCAAGTGCGCGCGCCTCAACCCGGTCAGCTTCGGGAAGTGTCAGCGCGATGACGATGCCGAGCGGGCGAGCGGCCATAGCGGCGAGATCACTCAATGCCGCGGCAGTAGCGCGGTAACCGATCTCGAAGTGATTGAGCCACTCGTGCCTGAAATGAACGCCATCGACCGAAGTATCGGTGGTGATCACCAACTTCTCCCCTCGGGGAACCTCGACGATGGCGGCGTCATCCCCGATGCGCTGAGCCGATTTTCCCCACTCGGACAGGAGGATGCGAACAATGTCGAACTCCTTGCCCGGACCGAGATCGATGTTTCGCGCGTCGCTCGCTTTGTCGGGGCTCATCGCGCTACCGCTGGCAACTCCGCCAGAACTGGAGGGTTCACCGGCGGCTCGCCCTCGTTCCATCCGCGTGGCAACGCGTAGAGAACGTCTTCGAGCGTCGTACCGCGAACGTACCCACAGAATTCCGCGGCTCGTCCGTGAACCCAAGCTGCACAGGATGCGGATGTCGACGCATCCAGTGTCTGAGCCAGCATGGTCCCGGCGATCCCCGCAAGCAGGTCACCGCTGCCGCCCGTTCCCAGGGCCGCGGTACCACGCGCCACGACGTAGCGCTCTCCATCGGGCGCAAAGATCACAGTCGGCGATCCTTTGAGCAGCACCGTCGCGCCGAAGTTGCGCGCCATCTGGGCGCCGACGTCGAATCGGTTCTCGAGCACCTCTTTGATGTCGATCCTGGCCAGCCGCGAAAATTCGGCGACGTGCGGAGTGATGAGGGCCGGTCTTCCTTTCAGCAAGTCGCCCAGCACGGCGACGTCGCCATCGAACACATTCAGCGCGTCCGCATCGAGGAGTACCGGAAGAGTGGAATCGGCAAGAATGTTCTCGACCAGGCGTCGGGTCTCCTCTGACCTCCCGAGTCCGGGCCCAATCACAATTGCATCGGCCCACTTGGAAATCTGCGACGACGTATCGCCGGCCTTCGTTGGCCACGCACCGATAAGTGCTGAAGGCGCCGCGGCGAGAATCTCGCCCACATTCTCCGGGGCGACGAGTGCGCGCACGAGGCCAATGCCACTACGGAGCGCAGCGCGAGTAGCCAAAACTACAGCGCCGGGCATCCCCTTTCCCCCGCCGATGATCGCGAGATGCTTGCGCGTCCCCTTGTGGGCATCGTAGCGAATCCCGGGAATGTGAGCGCGAACCCACGCGCCATCGACGAGCCACGGGACCGTAGCAAACTTGTCACCGACACTTTTCTTCGTTGTGGGCAAAGCCTCGTCGAGCCCAATGTCGAGGACGACGATATCGCCGCAACAGTCGCGAGCGAGGAGAGAGCCACGCTTCACTCCGCCGAAGCTGAAAGTCGTATCGGCGACCACGCACACAGAGTGACG
>CATPBN010000164.1 GCA_955652635.1 uncultured Gemmatimonadaceae bacterium | reverse complement strand
GTCGGGGGACACTGCGGTTCTGTCGGTCGTAGGAACTCAACACCAACGACGTACGTCACGTTCCGTATTTGAACTTGAGTAGAGGTGTTCTGAGAGCGGCGGACTTTCCTCGGCATTCACGCAACGAATTCAGCAGCGCGCCGAGCATCTGGCCGGGGTTGACGAAGTTCTGCGCGTGAATGGCTGACGCGCTCATCGCCAGCGCCATGATGAGTGCGGCACGATACCCGTGACCTGAGACGTCCCCGATCATCAATCCGGTCGCGCCCTCGCGCAGCTTGAAGAGCTGATAGAAATCTCCGCCGACGCTCTCCGCGGGTACGACACGGGCCGTCACCTCCGCTTCCGGCGACACTACATCGGTCGACGGCAGCAGCTTCATCTGGAGGTCGTGGGCGAGACTCATTTCCTGAAGCAGGCGCTGCTGGTCGAGCGATGCGCTTACCAGTCGCGCGTTCTGAATCGCCGTCCCGATCTGCGTCGCGATCGCCATCACGAGCTTCTGATCCCCAGCACTGAATGGCTGGCGCGAGCGGCGATCGGCGAGATTCACCACACCGAGCGGCATGCCCCCGCTCGGCGTCGTCCACATGATCGGCACCGACAGCATCTCGCCACGCCCATACGGCGATTCCTTTCCGAACGTCACGCCCTTCCCCACCACGATGAGCGGATGCTGGGTGCGAAAGACACGGGCTGACACGCTGCTTACGTCGTCGGCGTTGATCGGCGGAATCTCGGATTTGGGAACGCCGAGCGCGGCCACAGCCTGGAGGGTGTTGGTGCGGGCGTCGTGGACGAGGATCGACGCCACCCTCGCCCCAACCGTCTCGGAGATCTCCGTAAGAATCGTCGCCGCGGCGTCCTCGAGCGTGACGGTCCGCCCGAGAATCTCCCCGATCGTGTAGAGGAGGTTGATCTCCTCGTATCTCTCCGCCAGCTCCGTCGCCGCGTGCTCGACTTCCAGCGCCGCCGTGGTGAATTGCGTGACGACCGGCATGAGCAGCTTGGTGTGTCGGTCTTCGGGCGAAAACCCTGGATCGCACGGGCCTACAGTCAGCCAGATTTTCTTGACCGATGGAACGCGGGTCACCATCTGCGTTCCGAAATTGGTCGGCACGGACTGACCGGGCTCGTCCGGCAACACGTCCGGCATCTGCACCTTCGTGCTCGACCGCGCGATTACAGTCGGTGCGGAGCGTCCGTCGCTCCCCCACACGGCGGCCTCACAGTGCGTTCCTTCGCGAAACGCTATGAGGACCGCCTCGAGCTCCTTCACTCGCGGTGCAACGTCAGTCGAACGACGTTCCCCTCGTCACGGAAGCTCTCCACGCGGTCCATCAACCGTCGCATCAGGAAGAGACCGCGCCCTTCCTCCTTGCTGAGATTCTCGGCGGTCGTGCAATCCTGCTCGCACTCGTCGAGATCGAACCCGGGTCCCTCGTCCACGATCTCGAAGACCAGGTCGGTATCAGTTATGATCGCGCGAACCCGGACCGCTTTCCCCCCGGTCTTGTCGTTGCCGCGCAGGATGGCGTTCGAGAGCGCCTCCGACAGAGCGACGGGCACGTTGAGCGAGCATTTGGTGGGGGACAGTTTGAGCTCGCGGCAGCGCTGCCTCGCGAGCTCCACTACGCCTTCTATGTACTCTACGTCGCTCGGGATGTGCAGATCGAACGCGACGCGCGATTCAGCCATTAAAAACTCTCTAAGGCGCGCTCCCGTGTGTCGGAGATCTGAAACAGGGTATCCAGCTTGGTCAGCTCGAAGAGCGTCTGGAGGTCATCATTGAGGTTGGCCAGACGGAGCTCGCCGCCCTGCTCGCGGATCTTCTTCGACAACGAGACGAGCACGCCAAGGCCGGAGCTGTCGATGTAGCCTGTCTGGCTGAAGTCGATGAGAAATTTCTTCTCACCCTTCTCGAGCTCGTCGAGAACTTTCTGCTTCAGCTCCTGGCGATTCCCCACGATAAGCTGCCCTTCGACGTCCACCACGACCACCTCTGCATTTTTCTTGATCGAGAAACTCATTCAGATAATCTCCAGTGTGGATCAGACTTCTCGAGGCGAGCGATCCTCGGCGCGCCCGGCCGATTGCAGCGCTGCAATTGCGGCCACGTTAATAATGTCCTCCCGTTCCGCGCCGCGCGAGAGATCGGCAACCGGCCTCGCGAAGCCTTGAAGAATTGGTCCCAGCGCCTGCGCACCACCTACGCGCTGCACCAGCTTGTAAGCGATGTTACCCGCATCCAATGACGGAAAAACTAACACGTTGGCTCGCCCCGCAACCCGACTGGAAGGCGATTTCCTGGCGGAAACCGATGGAACCAACGCGGCATCACCTTGCAATTCTCCGTCCACCACGAGGTCGGGTGCGCGTTCCCTGATAAGGGCCAGCGCCGTCGTTACCAGATCGACGCTTTTCCCTTTGGCGCTTCCGTGCGTGCTGAATGAGAGCAGTGCCACGCGAGGCTCGTCCCCGACTATGACCCGGCGATCGGCGGCGGCGGCGATCGCGATGTCCGCGAGGTTCTCCGCCGTGGGATACGGGATCACCGCGCAGTCGGTGAATGTCAGCACCTCGGTCACCGCTTCGGTTCGAGGACGAAGGATCATGTAAAAGGCGCTGGACGCGATCTTGACGCCCGGAGCGAGCCCGACGTTCCGGATCGCGCTCCGCAGGACGTCAGCAGACGTGTACACCGCGCCGGCGACGCACGCGTCCGCCTCACCCGCCGCGAGCAGCCTGTGTCCGAATTCCAGCGCGGAGTCGCCCTCGACCGGGATCGCCGGCAGACCGGCTAGTCTGACCGACGTCGCGACCCGCTCTCCATCGACAAGGAGCAGCGGGTTTGCCATTCCACTGCGCGCGATCTCCCGCGCAGCCGCCAGGACCCGTTCGTCACCGCCCTCCGGAAATACAATCCGCCGCTTTAGCTCGGATGCCCGCTGGCGGATCTGCTCGACGAATGTCACCCGCGCTTTGCTGACCCTTTTCGTGATTTCTCGGCGGGCAGAGAAGGCTTGGTGTCGTGAAACTTATTCGCGAGGGCCTTAGCAACCGCTGGATGCACGAGCGCCGTGAGGTTCCCGTGGTGCTGCGCAACCTCCCGAACGACGCTCGAGCTGATGTAGGTCGTCTCGACCGACGGGACCATGAAGACGGTCTCGAAGCCCTCGGACAGGTGGCGATTCATCAGCGCCATCTGGAACTCGTACTCGAAGTCGCTGACCGCCCGCAACCCGCGAATGTTGAGCGACGCCCCCACTTTCTTGGCGAAATCGACCAGCAGCACGCCATTGGCAACCACAATGCCCACCATGAAGATGACGCCCATGCTCGATTGCACGTTGAGCGTCGTGCGCGTCAGGAACAGC
>CATPBN010000163.1 GCA_955652635.1 uncultured Gemmatimonadaceae bacterium | reverse complement strand
TGGCTCGCTTTGCTTCGAGGTAGCTGGAGTTCTCGTCGTGCGCAATCGATATGATGGGCACACGTTCGTCGATGGTCAGACCGTAACCTTCGAGCCCGACCAGCTTGCGCGGATTGTTCGTGATCGGCCTGATCGTTCGCACCCCGAGGTCGAGGAGGATCTGTGCGCCGATTCCATAGTTGCGAAGGTCGGGCTTGAAGCCGAGTCGCTCATTGGCTTCGACGGTATCGATCCCCTGGTCCTGGAGCTCGTACGCCTTGAGCTTGTTGAGAAGACCGATCCCGCGTCCCTCCTGATCCAGGTAGACGACCACGCCCTTTCCTTCCTTGGCGATCATCTTCATCGCCGTCTCCAGCTGCCAACCGCAATCGCAGCGGAGCGAATGAAAGACGTCGCCCGTCAGACATTTCGAGTGCATGCGGACGAGCGTGCTTGAATCTGGCCCAACGTCGCCCAGGACGAGCGCTATGTGCTCATGCTTGTCGACATCGTTCCTGTAGCCGAGTACGCGCCATACCCCCGTGTCTGTAGGGAGCCGCGCCTCCGCGACTCTGTGGACGAGTCGCTCGGTCTGCAAACGGTAGGCGACGACCTGCGCAACGGTGATGAACGTCAGACCGTGCCGCGCGGCGAAGTGCTCCAGCTCCGGCCGAGGCGCGCTCGAGCCGTCCTCGCTGAGGATCTCGCACACGACACCGGCAGGAACGAGTCCCGCCAGGCGGGCAAGATCAACAGCAGCCTCGGTGTGTCCGACCCGCTGGAGCACACCGCCATCGCGCGCTCGAAGCGGAGGCACATGTCCAGGCCGGCGTAGATCGGAGGGTACTGTCTTCGGATCAACTGCGACCTGAATGGTTCTGGCGCGGTCCTGCGCGCTCACTCCCGTCGTGACCCCAAAACGCTCGTCCGCATCGATGGTCATCGTGAACGCCGTTCGAAACTCCTCGGTGTTCATCTCGCTCTGCTGCGGAAGATCCAGCTGGTCGGCGCGCTCGCCAGTGAGCGCGAGACAAATCCATCCGCCCGCTTTGCGGATCATGAAGTTGATTAGCTCGGGCGTGACGAGCTGCGCGGCGCAGATGAGATCGCCCTCGTTCTCGCGATCCTCGTCGTCTGCGACGATGATGAGCTTGCCGGCTTTGATATCGGCAATAGCCTGCTCGACTGTTCCGAACTCCATATCCTTTAGTGCTCCAGCGAGAAATCTGTCATGGAATTTACCGCGGATGCCTCACGCAGGTAGGGCTCGAGCAGCCGGCGTAGATGTTTTGCGATTATGTCGGCCTCTACGTGCACCCTGCCACCGACCCTTAGATCTCCCAACGTCGTGTGCCGCAGCGTGTAGTCGATCAGTGAAAGCTGCAGACCGCCCGGTTTGAGCTCGTTCACGGTAAGGCTGACGCCGTCAACGGCAATCGAGCCGTGCAGGACAAAGAGTGGCTCGATGGAAGCTGGAAGCGAGAGATCGATCAGGACAGCGTCCCCTGCGAGGTCGCGAGACGCGACGACGCCTACACAATCGACGTGCCCCTGAACGATGTGGCCACCGAGTCGGTCGGTGGCGCGAAGCGACCGCTCGAGATTCACGCGAGTGCCGGTCTTCCATCCTCCGATCGTCGTCCGCTCGAGTGTCGTGAGCACCGCCGCCGCGTCGAACCAACCCGGACCGAATTCGCGGACAGTGAGGCACGCACCATTCACAGCGATGCTCTCGCCAGCCGCAAGGTCTTTGAACGGAGCGCGAATGCGAAGCTCGCGTCCGGCGTCCGTCTGCCGCACGCTCTCCACTTCGCCAACCTGCTCGATCAAGCCAGTAAACATTCAACCCTCGCCGAGCGCGTATTCCGTCATTACATCTTCGCCAAATTCCGCCCGGCGCACTACACGGGCGCTCTCCAAGGCCCTTTTCAAAGAGTCGGACAGCTCGTCGAACGGGCTCAGAGCGGCGGCGCCAAGTGTGACGGGTGACTGAAAGATAATCAGCCTGTCTACCAGGCCCTGCCGCACGAATTCCCGGGCGACGCGCGCCCCGCCCTCTACCATGAGATGTTGCGCTTCGAAGCCACGTAGCGCCTTGAGCGCCGCGGGCAAGTCCTCAGCCTCGAAGACATCCACGCCGGCGTTGTGGAGCGCCGCGAGGCGAGCAACGGGAGGCTGGTGCGCGAAGATGACGGTTGGCGTCTCCTTGGCGGTTCGTACCAGCGCAGCGCCCAAGGGGGTCTCGGCATTCCTGTCAAAGACGACGCGCATCGGCTTCACCCGGGGACGTATGGAGCCTCGAGCCGTCAGCTGCGGGTCGTCAGCCAGAACGGTTCCCAGGCCGACGGCGATCGCATCCACGTTCGCGCGCAGGCGCTGTACTTCCTTGCGAGAGAGCTCGTTGCTGATCCACCGGCGTTCGCCGGAAGGATCATTCATCTTTCCGTCGCTCGAAAGAGCCAGCTTGAGTGTCACCCACGGCCGCGAGGAATTCGCCGCCGCGAAGAAAAACGGAGCATTGAGCTCGAGGGCGGCCGCTTCCTCAACACCGAAGTCGACTTGCACACCATAGTCGGCGAGATGTCGCGCTCCCCCGCCCGCCAGGGCCGTGGGGTCGGCAGCAGCAATCACCACCCGCTGGACCCGAGCCTCGAGGATCGCCTCTGTACACGGCGGAGTCTTGCCGAAGTGGTTGCAAGGCTCGAGCGTCACGTACATGGTAGAGCCGCGAGCGCGATCACCGGCTGCCTTCAGGGCCATGGCCTCGGCGTGCGCGTCGCCGAAGCGGGCGTGGTAGCCTTCCCCGACTACGGCTCCGTCCTTAACGACAACAGCGCCGACCATAGGGTTCGGCGCTGTTTGTCCCCAGCCTTGCTGGGCGAGGGCCAGAGCGCGACGCATGTACTCTGCGTCGCGCGCGTCATTAGAACCCGAATCGAGCTCCGACCGATCCGTAGATTCTGGAATCGGCTGCCTGCTTGCCATTGAAAGTGTTGTACGTGTTGATCGTGCCACCGGATACCTGTCCAATTTCGCCGGTCAACTTGAAAAGCAGAAGGTTCATCGACAAATCAGCAAACACATTCGTGCGGGTCAGGTTTTGCGACAGCGACACCGGACCAGCATTGGCCGCCGAGGTGGGCGGAACTGTTCGCGCAGCGACGTGGGCACTGATATCCGTGGACGCGTCATACTTGTCCTGACCGAAGCCGGCGGCGAGCCCGAACAACAGCAGGCTCTTGCTGGCAACAACGCGCCAGGCGTTGCTCTTCAGGCTAAGGTTGTTGACGTACAGCGAATCGCTGTTGCTGTTCGCAGCAATGCTGACGGTAGGCAATTCGCGGTGCAGGTAGCTCACAGAGACGCCCGGCACGAGCAGTGATTCCTGCAGGATTCCCACGCGGGCGCCGTAACCAAACTTGAGCGATCCGCTCGGAACCTTGACGCTCACATTGCTATTGGTGAACTCGGGTAGATACGACGCGCTAACCAGAACGTCTACGCCGCCGACATTGGTGATTGCGAGCGGAAGGCCCTTGAAGACGCCAATCGCAAGCTCGGCGGTCGGCATCGGAAGGATCGTTGTTTTCGTGTCGTAAACACTGCTCGTCGCCCCGGTCACTGAAGGCGTGACGTTCTGAACCTGCGGGATGTTTCCCTGAATTGCGTTGACCCGGAACCCCGCCGAAAAATGCCCGAGTCCACCGAGGCTTCCGGCCATACCGAGCGTGGCGTTGCCCCCCGTGATGGCGCCACCAAGCTGTGGGGCCATGTACTGGAAGAGATCGATCGCCTTCTGACATGCATCCTGCGATGCGCGGGTCGCGTCTGGAACTCCGAATCCATTCACGGTTCCCGGCGGGCAACGACCGGTATCAATGCCCTGCGCTTCTACTGAAGTCGCACCAAACGCAACGGCTGCGAACAAAACGAACAGGCCTGCTTTCATCTGTTAGATCCTCAAGAGAGTATGACCACCCCGGATCCGGGCTTGAGCGAGCCGAGTTTCCAGCCCGCGACTCCGGCTGCGGAAGCCGCCGACAATACCGCTTTGACGTCGGCGGGCGCGCAGATGACCACCATTCCTACACCCATGTTGAACGTTCGGTACATCTCGGCGGATTCGACCGATCCCGCTTTCTGCAGTACCCGAAAAACATCTGGTACTTTCCAGCTGGACCTATCAATTTCGGCGTCCAATGTCTCTGGCAGCGCACGATCAACATTCTCCGGCAATCCTCCACCCGTTATGTGCGCCATCGCGTGAACGCGATCGAGCACCGGTTTGAGCGCGGCCAGGTACGACCGATGCTCAGCGAGAAGAACGTCTCGGACCGCGCCGCCACCGCCAGGAAACGCATCGTCCGGCCCCAGCTTCAGTCGATCCTTTACGATCTTCCGCGCCAGCGAGTATCCGTTCGTGTGCAATGCCGAGCTTGGAAGACCAACCAGCACATCGTCGGGCCGCACGCGGTGGGGCCCAAGAATGCGGTTTTCCTCCACATATCCGACGATGAAGCCCGCCAAATCGTAATCCGGCGGCACGTACAATCCCGGCATTTCGGCGGTTTCGCCGCCTATTAGCGCACAACCATTCTCCCGACAGCCCGCGGAGATCCCCGCCACGAGGGCCTCGACCACCACTGGGTCGAGCTTTCCAAACGCCAGGTAATCGAGGAAAAAAAGAGGGAGCGCGCCCTGAACAAGGATGTCGTTGACGCAATGGTTCACGAGATCGCGACCGATCGTATCGTGACGGTTTGCCTCGATCGCCACTTTGATTTTCGTCCCGACACCGTCCGCGCTCGACACCAGAATCGGTTTCTCGAGATTCGCAGGGACCCTGAACATTCCGCCGAAGCCGCCGAACCCGCCGAGGACTCCCGGTGTGAACGTGGACTCGACGAGTTTTTTTATTTGGCTCTTCGCGGCGTTGGAGGCGTCGAGATCTACGCCGGCGCTTCCGTAGCGGAGCGCATCATCGCTCACGCCGGAAGCTCCTCCTCGAACGCCACCAGGCGGCGCATGTCCCTCATGCGCTGATCGATTTCAGCGCGGGTGACAGTCATCAGGCGCTCGATTGAAAACTTCTCCACTGCGAACGAACCCATGACAGATCCGTAAATCACGGCACGGCGCATGTTGGCCTCGCTCAGGTCGCCGGTCGCGGCGAGATATCCGATGAAACCTCCGGCGAACGCATCGCCCGCGCCAGTCGGATCGAACACGCTCTCCAGCGGGAACGCGGGAGCAAAGAAGATCGACTTCTCGGTGAACATGAACGCGCCGTGCTCGCCCTTCTTGATGATGACGTGACGGGGGCCGCGAGCCATGATCCACTGCGCCGCCTGAACGAGATTGACCTTTTCGGTGAGTTGTCGCGCCTCAGAGTCGTTGAGCGTGACCAGGTCAACGTGCTCCAACAGCGCAAGAACGTCGGCGCGACGACTCTGAATCCAGAAATTCATCGTGTCGCAGGCAACGAGTTTCGGCTTCTTCACTTGCTGCAGAACGTCGAGCTGGAGACGTGGATCGATGTTGGCCAGGAATAGATAGGGAGACGAGCGAAGCTTGTCGGGGATCTTCGGGCTGAAGTGCGAGAACACTCCGAGGTGGGTCTCGAGCGTCTCCGCGGAATTCAGATCGTGGCGGTAGCGGCCGCGCCACCGGAAAGAGGTGCCCTCGGCGCGTTCCAGGCCGCTGAAGTCCACGCCGCGTTTCTTCAATGGATCCAGCTTCGCCACCGGATAGTCCGATCCGATGACTCCGACGACACTCACCTTCGTGAGGTGGCTCGCCGACGCCGAGAAGAAGGTCGCGGAGCCGCCGAGCACATCGTCGGCCTTACCGAAGGGCGTCTCCACTGAGTCGAGTGCGACGGAGCCAACAACCAGTACCGACATTCTTTCCCGTTTCGTTGGAGTAAGGATCAGGCGGCTAATGCTAACCGCGCTGGTGGGAGAGGCAACTACATCCGCTCCGGCGAGGTGATTCCAAGAATGCGCATGCCGTTCCGCAATACGATCTGCGCGCCGCGAGCGAGAGCGAGTCGTGCGCGGGTGATGTCTTCCGCCTGCTCGAGGACGTGATGCTTGTGGTACCAGAGGTGAGCCACCCGAGCAGTCTCCAGCAGGTACGTCGCGATTCGGTGGGGCTCGAGGGTCTCCGCGGCGGACTCTACGAGAGCCGGGAAATCGAGCAAAGCCTTGATCAGCTCCTGCTCCTCCGGCTCGCTGAGCACCTCCAACGGCGCGCCATCGGCCGACACCGACGCCGGATCGATCTCTCCCACCCGAAAGATGCCGCACATCCGCGCGTGCGCCATCTGGATGTAATAGATGGGATTCTCCTCCGACTGCGACGCGGCCAGATCGACGTTGAAGATGAGCTGCGAGTCGCTCTTCCGCATCAAAAAGAAATAGCGAACGGCGTCACGCCCGACTTCATTGACCAGGTCGCGGACGGTCACGTAGCTACCCGCACGCTTGGAGATTTTCACCTCTTCACCGTGCTTCATGACCGTGACCATTTGGTGCAGGACGTACTCGGGGTACTCCCCCGACATTCCCATCTCGAGCGCCTTGAGACCGGCGCGGACGCGGGTGACGGTGCTGTGATGATCGGCGCCCTGCACATCTATCGCGCGGTGAAATCCGCGCTTCCACTTGGTCACGTGGTACGCGACGTCGGGTAGAAAGTAAGTGTAGGTGCCATCGCTCTTCCGCATCACGCGATCCTTGTCGTCGCCGAAGTCCGTGGTACGGAGCCAGAGCGCGCCGTCGTGCTCGTACGTCTTTCCCGAAGCGATCAGCAGCCGCACCGTCTCCTCGACCATGCCATCGGTGTAAAGCGATGACTCCAGGAAATACTTGTCGAACCTGACGCCGAACGCCTGTAGATCGAGATCCTGTTCCCTGCGCAACTCCCGCACGGCAAACTCGCGGACGGACATTCCCTCGTTGTCGGTCTTATAGCGTTCCGCGAGCTCGCGGATGTACTCACCGTGATACCCGCCCTCAGGGATCTCGGACGAGTTGCCGTCCAACTCGCTAAGTCGCGCATCTACACTCCGAGCCAAGTTGTCGATCTGCACACCGGCGTCGTTGTAATAGAACTCGCGCGTCACTTTCCACCCAGTCGTCTCGAGTAGCGTGGAGATCGCGTCGCCGAGCGCTGCCTGTCGACCGTGTCCGACGTGGAGCGGTCCGGTGGGATTCGCCGAAACGAATTCGACGTTCACCACCTTCCCGCCGCCGGCATCGCTTTGGCCGTATCGCTCGTCAGCGGAGATGATCTCGCTCAGTCCTGATGCGATGCGGCCGGCGTCGAGCCAGAAGTTCATGAACCCGGGCCCGGCCACCTCGATCCTTGACACTCCGGCGCGCTCGAGATCGATCGCTTCGCGCAGTCTGTCAGCGATATCGCGTGGCTTTGACCTGAGCGGCTTCGCGAGCACCATGGCGAGATTGGTCGCCCAATCGCCGTGTGATGTTTCCCGGGGGCGCTCGAGCAATGGATCCACATCCTCGGGCGCACCAAGACTGCGCGCCGCGCGAACGAGCTCGGCGCGAATCTGCTCGGCGGCAGTCATTCGCTGCCTTTCGCTCTCTTGGACGTCGGCTTCGCGGCCGACTTGGAATGGGGAGGGGGAGTCGGCTTTGCCTCGCCGGCGGGCTTCGATTCGACGTTGGGCTTGGTTTCAACCTTTCCGCCCGCATCGCTCTTGGTCCCTGAATCCGCGCCGGACGCCGCGGGCGCGCCTTCCCCGGCCGTCACCGGAGGAGTCTGCGATTTCTTGCCGTCTTTTCCGTAGTCGGTGATGTAGAATCCCGATCCCTTGAATACCAGCCCACCGCCCGCCGACAGCTGTCGCTCCGCTATCCTGCCGCAAACCGGGCAGGCGACTTCCTTCGGCGCGGAGCCGATCGAGCGGTAGAACTTTTCGAAATCGTGGCCCTTTGGGCAACGAAACTCGTATGTGGGCATGTGGGTCTGGGGAGAGAACTGCGGAGACAATCGAAAGTTAGTCCGCTATGGAGAGTGACTCAAGCGGAGCAACGTCATAGAGACGGGCGGAAGTACCCCCAATTCTCGGCGAGCGCGCCGGAAATCTCCCCTACCGTCGCGCGGGCCCGCACCGCATCGATGATGAGCGGCATCAGATGCGTATCGGTGGAAGACGCGCCCGACGCTTTCTTGAGAGCCGCCAACGCGCGTTTCACCTTGGAAGCATCCCTTTCTTTCCTTACTGCTTTGACGCTCTTTACCTGCGCTTTCTCCAGCGCGGAATAATCCGGCGCGGGTATAGAGAGTGCTTCCTCCTGGTCGGCGAAGCGATTCACTCCGACAATTACGGTCTCTCCTGCCTCGACGCGTAGCTGGTGCTCATAAGCGCTCCGTGCGATCTCCTCCTGGAAGAAGCCCGCAGCGATCGCCTGTTCCGAACCGCCAAGCTCATCGACCCGCTCGATGAGCTTGAGCGCGCGGTTCTCGAGCTCGGTAGTGAGATGCTCGACGTAGTAGCTCCCAGCGAGCGGATCCGCGGTGTTGGTGACTCCCGATTCAAACGCCACGATCTGCTGAGTGCGCAGCGCGAGCGTAGCGGCCTCGGCCGTCGGGAGAGCCAGCGCTTCATCGTACCCGTTGGTGTGAAGCGACTGTGTGCCGCCGAGCGCAGCGGCAAGGCTCTGCACGGTAACCCGCACCACGTTGTTGAGCGGCTGTTGCGCTGTGAGTGTGACACCGCCAGTCTGAGTGTGAAACCGAAGTCGCGTACTCGACTCTGATGCGTTGAACCGATCGCGCATGATTCGCGCGTAGATCCGCCGCGCTGCGCGGAACTTGGCGATTTCTTCGAACAAGTCGCTGTGCGCGGCGAAGAAGAACGAAAGGCGCGGCGCAAAAGTATCGACCGGGAGTCCCGCCTCGACCGCGCGTTTCACGTATTCGATCGTATTCGCGAGTGTGAACGCGAGCTCCTGCACTGCCGTGGCTCCGGCTTCGCGAATGTGATATCCGGAAATCGATATCGGGTTCCAGTTCGGCACCTGGTCGGCGCAGAAGCGAAATACTTCGGCGATGAGGGCCATGCTCGGCCCTGGCGGATAGATGTACGTGCCTCGAGCGATGTACTCCTTGAGGATGTCGTTCTGAATGGTGCCGCTGAGCTGGTCGCGAGCGATGCCCCTCTCTTCCGCCACGACGATGTACATGGCGAGGAGAGTCGAGGCTGTTGCGTTGATCGTCATCGATGTCGAGACCTTGTCGAGGGGGATTCCCTCGAGGAGAGCATGCATGTCTTCGACGCTGTCTATGGCGACGCCCGCTCTTCCGACTTCACCCAGCGACCGCGGCGAGTCCGAGTCGAGGCCCATCTGCGTCGGCAGATCGAACGCGACGGAAAGTCCCGTCTGGCCGGCATCGAGCAGCAGCTTGAATCGCTCGTTCGTTCCCTTCGCGCTCCCGAATCCGGCGTATTGCCGCATCGTCCACAAACGGCCGCGATACATCGTCGGCTGCACGCCGCGAGTGTACGGCCATTGGCCCGGATCGCCCAGATCGGAGTCGTAATCGAGCTCCGCGTCCTCGGGACGGTATACGGTCTTGATTGGTATTCCTGAGGGGGAAACCCTGTCGAGTGACTCGTGCTTCTTCAAGTGAACCGGCTCCCCCGCCGGCATGGCGTCACGCGCCTACCGATCCGACTGGCGCGAGAGAGTCGCCGCTCTTGTGCTGTGCGCCCAGCATCGCGAGCGCGGCGTCGACGTCGTTTTTGCTCCCGATGAAGAGCGGCGTCCGTTGATGCAGCTCGGTTGGCTGAACGTCGAGAATGCGCTGAATTCCGTCGGTTGCCGCGCCGCCAGCCTGCTCGACGATGAAGGAAAGAGGACTCGCTTCGTACAACAACCTGAGCTTCCCGTGCTTGTTCCTTCGGTTGGCGGGGTAAGCGAAGAGGCCTCCGCCGAGAAGATTCCGATGAAAGTCGGCGACGAGCGAGCCAACGTAGCGAGTGTTCATCGGCTGACGGTTCCCATCCTGTCCGCGATAGTAGTTCATGAGATTCTGGACCGGCGGCTCCCACTGACTGTGGTAGGAATCGTTCACCGAAAGGTATCTGCCAACATCCGGCGTGCGAATGTTCGGATGCGAGAGCAGAAACTCGCCCAGCGACGGATCGAGCGTGAATCCGTGCGCGCCCTGACCGGTTGTGTAGACGAGCATCGTGCTCGATCCGTAGATCACGTATCCAGCCGCAACCTGGCGCCGGCCGGGCTGGAGCATGTCCTCCATCTCCCCGCGGCTCCCGCGGGTGATCTTCCGGACAACGGAAAAAATCGTTCCCACCGGCACGTTGACATCGATGTTCGAGGAGCCGTCGAGCGGATCGAAGAGCAGGCAATATTTTCCGCAGCGAAAATTCTCCGGGATCTCGATGATGTCCGGTTCTTCCTCGGACGCCATCGCACACAGCCTGCCGCCGTGGTCGACTGCCTTGACGATGATCTCGTTCGCCAGAACATCCAGCTTTTGTTGGGTCTCACCCTGGACGTTTTCGAGATCTGTGGCGCCGAGAATGTCTGCCAGGCCGGCGCTACGGACCTTGTTGGCGATCATCTTCGCGGCGAGCGCAAGATCGTACAGCAATCCCGAGAGCTCGCCCGTCGCTTCGGGATGAAGCTTCTCTTGCTCGATGATGAAGCGCTCGATGGTTACGACAGATGTCGCAGTGTGCTTGACCACTTCAAAGATCCTTGTCGATGGCGTTCTGCGCGAGGCGCAGCGCGGAATACCGGCGAGCATCGATTTCGTAGGCGTTACGGGAATAGCCGTAACGGAGTGACTGCCAAAGATAGCTCAGCGGAAAGGTCTTTCGCTCCAAAAACTGGTGGACGTGACGAAGCTCGTGCAAGAGTAGCTCGGCGCTCAGCGGCGTCGCGGGCGCGATGAAAACAGTGTTCCACAAAGTGATCGCAGCGGCGCTGCTCGTTCCGAGCGCCCAGCCCGCAACTCTCGCCGGCAGTCCGCCCCTGCGATAGCTCGCATCAGCAAGGTCGGGATAGAGATCCGTGAATGCGCTCGGCAGGTCGAACTTCTGTCCCGCTATCGCCGTAACGAGTCGCGCGCCAATTCCCATTTCTCTCCCTTCGCCTCGACCCCGATATTGATCCGCGACGCCAACCGCAGAGTGCGCGGCTAAACAGCCATCGGAAGCGGTGCGCGCTGACCAACCACCTGACCAATGAAAGTCGATCCGGTCGTTCCGGTGAGCTCGACGTTCAGGTAGCGTCCAATCAGAGATGCGTCGCCCGGAATCATCAC
>CATPBN010000162.1 GCA_955652635.1 uncultured Gemmatimonadaceae bacterium | reverse complement strand
GTCCGTAGCTCAGGATCAGCAGGTCGCCGCAAATGAGGGCGACGAGGAGTGCGACGAGTGGCGGAATCAGCGCCTCTTCCGCGCGCTCTCGCCACGGCGTCGGGGCAAATGTTGGCGTCGTACCCTTGGCCACCGACGGAGCGGTCACGCGGCGTTTCCTTTCTTGGTGCCAATCATGTATTCGCCGAGCAGCTCCTCGCTGGCCTCTGACGCCGGCATCACCACCGCGAGCTTGCCGCGATACATCACTGCCACCCGGTCCGACAGCGCCAGCACCTCATTCAGCTCGGCGCTCACCAGGAGGATCGCCTTTCCCCGGGAGCATGCTTCGAGCAGCTGCTGGTGAATGAACTCGATCGCGCCGACGTCGACACCGCGAGTCGGCTGCGAAGCGAGAAGCACTGAGAAGCTACGCCCCATTTCACGGGCCACGACGACCTTTTGCTGATTCCCGCCCGAAAGCGCGCGCGCGGCGAGAATCGGATTCGCCGGTCTGATGTCGAAGGCGGAGATCTCGCGGACCGCATTTTCCATCACCCGATCCTTCTCGAGCACGCCTCTCTTCGCGAAATACCTCTGGACGCCGAGTATCAGGTTGTCGGCGACTGTGTATTCGAGGATCAACCCGCGACGATGCCTGTCCTCGGGGATGTGCGACAACCCTGCATCATGCCGGGCGGCGACCGATCTTCGCGTGATGTCGACTCCATCGACCAGGATGTCGCCGCTGAAAACGAGTCTCAAGCCGGCGAGCGCCTCGACAAGCTCTGTCTGACCGTTGCCTTCGACTCCGGCGACGCCGAGGATCTCTCCCGGCTTGATGCCGAAGCTCACGCCATCGACGGCTCGGATGCCGCGCGAGTTGGCTACCGTGAGATTTCTGACTTCCAGGCCCTCATTCGGCCGCGGGCCGGCAGGACGAGCGCTGGGTTGAATGCGCTTGCCGGCAGAGAGGGAAACGTCCCGTCCGACCATGGCACGGGCGATCTCGGCGGCAGTGGTCTCGGAAGTCTTGATGCGCGCCACCGTCTGACCCGCGCGCATCACTGTGATCGTGTCGGAAAGATCGACCACTTCGTCGAGGCGATGCGTGATCAGAACGATCGTCGCCCCGTTGTCGCGCAGTCTTCTCAGCACCGTCCACAACTCTCGCACTTCCGGAGGCGAGAGCACCGCGGTGGGCTCGTCGAGAACGAGAATCTTTGCGCCGCGGTACAGCACCTTGAGGATTTCGACGCGCTGCGCCTCACCAACGGAGAGGTCCGAAACCAGTCTGTCGGGCGCTATCACCAGTCCCGTCTCGTTGGAGAGCTTTCGCACGTCGTCAGCGGCGTGGTTATAGTCGAGTACGACGATGCGGGTTTTGGGCTCACACCCGAGCACGAGATTTTCCGCCACGCTCAGCGTCGGCACCAGCATGAAATGCTGATGGACGATGCCGATTCCGCCGGAGATCGCGTCGCTGGTGGACCAACCGGTTACGTCGCGGCCGTTAACTTCGACGCGACCGGCGTCGGGCTTCATGAGCCCGCCGAGGATGCGCATCAACGTTGATTTGCCGGCACCGTTCTCCCCGACCAGAGCGTGGATCTCACCGGGTAGTACTTCGAGCGATGCGCCTCGGTTCGCCCGGATAGCGCCGAATGATTTGTCGATCCCCACCATCTGGATCGCAGACGTCATCTAGTGCTTGGCACCTTGATGCGTCCCGCGATTATCTCCTGCCTGAGCTCCTCGACCCGTGCGTGCGCACTGTCGGGAATGAGCGCGCGATTGCGATTGTCGTAGATGTAACCGACGCCGCCCTCCTTCAATCCGAAGGAATAAATTCCGCCCTTGAAGGTGTGGCTCTGAATTCTGCGGATCGCATCGAACGTTACCGTGTTTACGCCTTTCACCATCGACGTGAGAACGTGTCCGGGCGCTTCGTCGTTCTGATCGGAATCCACGCCGATGGCGAGCTTGTTGGTTGCGCGCGCGGCTTCGAACACGCCTTGTCCCGTCGAGCCGGCGGCGTGGAAGATTACCTCAACACCCTGGTTGTACTGGCTGAGCGCCAGTTCCTTGCCCTTGCCGGGATTCTTGAACGCATCGGGAGTGACCCCCGCGTACTGCGCGATCACCTGACAATCCGGACACACTTTTTTCACACCGGCGCGGTAACCCGCCTCGAATTTGTGAATCAATGGAATGTCCATTCCGCCCACGAATCCGACTCTCTTCGAATGTCCAACCAACGCGGCGAGAGCACCGACGAGGTACGATCCTTCCTCCTCGCGGAACTTGAGTGCGGCGACGTTGGGCCGCGGCGGAATGACGTTCCCGTTCTTGTCCGTCGCCAGAGCGTAGTCGATGCCGGCGAACGCGGTGCCGGGATACTCCTTCGCGAGATTGGACAGATCGTCGGTGAAGATGAAGCCGACGCCGATGACGAGATTCATTCCCTCGGCCGCCAGAAGCCTCAATCCAGCTTCGCGATCGGCGCCCTCACCCGGCTCGATGAAACGGACGTTGGAGCCGAGCATCTTGGTGGCACTGTCGGCACCCGCGTAAGCGCCGTCGTTGAACGACTTGTCACCTCGGCCGCCGACATCGAGCACAATGCCAATTCGGATCGGTGAAGTCTCCTTTCCCTCGGCCTTGGCGCTCCGGCGGGTGAAAAGGAGAGCGATGTGTACGGCGAGCAGGAGGGACGTGACGAGGATCAGCTTTCTCATCTGAACAGAAGAATCGCCCAGAACACAACGGGTTGCAAGACGAGCGTCGGCTCTCGAGATCACGCAGAACGCTTCGCCGAGCCCCTTTCAAACGCATCATGTCGTGCATTGATTTCAGAGCATGGTCGGCCGAATACGGACGCGGTTTCTCGTAGTGGGAAGCGGAGTTGCTGGACTTCACACTGCATGGCGCGCTTCGGCGGACGGCGACGTGATGGTGCTGACCAAGAGGTCGCTGTTCGATAGCGCGACGGCATATGCTCAGGGCGGAATTGCCGCCGCGCTCGGCGCCGGAGATTCGCCCGAGCTGCATCGACAGGACACTTTGGCAGCAGGGGCGGCCCTCGCTGACGCCAAAGCAGTCCAAGTCCTCGTCGAAGAGGGTCCCGCGCGGGTCCGTGAGTTGGCGACCGCAGGCGCACAGTTCGATCTGGAGCCGGGAGGGAATTTCAAACTCGGGCGTGAGGCTGCGCACTCTCGCCGACGAATCGTGCATGCTCACGGAGATCAGACCGGCGCCGAGGTCGCGCGCACGCTGATCAAGAAGGTGAAAGAGAGCGAGCGGATCGAGGTGCTGGAAAAGACTCGTATCCTCGATCTCATCGTGGAGAATGGCGTGACGTTTGGCGTGCGCGCGGCAGTAGCAGGCAAGCCCGTCGATATCATCGCTGATGCGACCGTATTGGCGACTGGAGGATGCGGACAGCTCTATCGGTACACGACGAATCCGCAGGTTGCGACCGGAGACGGCTACGCAATCGCGCACCGCGCGGGCGCCACACTCGCCGACATGGAGTTCGTGCAGTTTCATCCGACTGCACTGGAC
>CATPBN010000161.1 GCA_955652635.1 uncultured Gemmatimonadaceae bacterium | reverse complement strand
TCATCGATCTTCCGAACGAGGAGCTGGCGCCCCTTTATCGCCGTCAGACAGTGCACCGCCAGCTCGGCGCCGCGTTCGAGTTCGAGACGACTCCGCGCATCGTGCTCAACGATTTCTTTTCGGTCTCCGGCCAGTACGTCTACCGGCACAAAGCGCAGGATCGTTATACAGGCACCTTCGCGATCCCGGCTGCGGTCACGGGATTCGCGGATATCACGCTCGACGCATCGACTCTCGATCTTGAGACCGAGACCTGGGAGCATCGCTTAGGAGGAGGCATCTCCTTCTCCAACATCTACGCTTTCGAGGGAGGCAAAGCGAGAGTTCCCTTCGAAGCCACGTACCTCCATTGGCAGACGGTGAAGGGCTCGGGCGGAAATCAACCGAAGTTCTTCACCGATCAGATCCAGCTGCGTTTGTACGCAAAGCTTTTCGGGAAATAACCCCGCCGTTGCAAAGGAGCCGGCCAGTCGGCCGGCTCCTTTTTTTCATGCGGGAGCCGTCGCGCTCTCCAGCAACTCCTTCGCGTGAGCGCGACTGACTTTGCTCTCGGGATCCCCGCCCAGCATTCGCGCAATCTCGTTCACCCGGTTGCTTCCCTCGAGCACAGAGATATCCGCGGTGGTCACACCTCCCTTGGCGCCCTTCGCCACGACAATGTGATGGTGCGCGCGAGCTGCGATCTGGGGCAGATGCGAGATCGCGAAGACCTGGTGCTCCGTCGCGACGCGACGCAGGGTGTCGCCAACTTGCAGCCCGACGCGGCCGCCGATTCCTGCGTCGACTTCGTCGAAGATCAGCGTCGGGACGCGATCCACGCGCGCCAGAATTGTCTTGAGGGCGAGCATCACGCGCGACAGCTCGCCGCCCGATGCGACTCGCGCGAGGGGCCGCTCCTCGTGACCGATGTTGAGCGCCACTCGAAACTCCACGTCCTCTGCGCCGCTCGCCGTCGGCTCGTCACGGGAGACGAGCGCAACTGAGAAGCGGCCGTCGGGCATCCCGAGCTGGGGCAGCAGGACATCCACCGACTTCGCGATCTTCTTCGCGGCAGTCGCCCGCATCTCAGAGAGTCTTTCCGCTTCGACGATAAGGCGCCGCCGGGTCTCGGTCTCCCTGGCCGTAAGATTCGCCAGGTCGAATTGCGCGGTGTCGATGAGATCGAGCTCGGCCCGCGCCGAACGGCCAGTCTCGATGACGTTCTCCAGAGCGGGCCCGTATTTCTTGAAAAGTCCGAACAATTTGTCACGGCGCCCGCGCACCTCTTCGAGTCTCTCGGGGTCGAGATCCACGGAGCCCGCGTAATCCTCCACGCTACGTGCCAGCTCCTGCAGCGCATAAAATCCGGCGTCGAACAACTCCTGCATGCGCGCCGCCGAAGGATCGATTCGATCGATTGCGGTGAGCGGGCGCTGTGCGACGCCGAGCTGGCCGATTATGCTTCCTTCGTCTCCGGAGAGCAACTGGTTGAGGCTGTTCGCCAGTGTGCGCAGTTCGTCCGCGTTTTCGAGGACACGAGCCTCGTCCTCGAGCTTCGTATCCTCGCCGGGCGATAGGCGCGCGTCTTCGATCTCCTTCGCTACGTGCCGGAGATAATCGGCGCGCTTTTCCGCCTCAGCCCGCCTGGTGGAGAGCGCCGAAATCTCACGACGCACGCTGGTGAGCTCGCTAAAGGTGTTCCGCACCAACGCGGCCTGTAGTTCTGCCCCTCCAAAGGCGTCGAGTATCTCTCGCTGGGAGTCGGCGTCGAGCAAACTCTGCGCGTCGTGCTGACCGTGAAGATTCACGAGCTGGCGGCCAATCTCGGCCAAAACCGTCGCCGTCACCGGCGCGCCATTGATCCAGGCGCGCCCTCTCCCGTTGGACGCAATCTCGCGCTTCAGAACGAGGGTGTCATCTTCGACTTCGATGCCGTGCTCATCCGCGAGCTTCACGATTCCCTTTACGTTCGCAACGTCGAACACGCCTTCGACCGTCGCCTTCTCCGCACCGGAGCGAATGAGATCCGCGCTCGCGCGCTCGCCCAGCAAGAGCCCCAGAGCGCCGACGATGATCGATTTCCCCGCGCCGGTCTCCCCCGAAAGCACATTGAAGCCTTCGCCGAGCGGAAGCGTCACCGATTCGATGATCGCGAAATTCCGGATGCGCAGCTCTGTCAGCATCACGCCTGATCCAGCCCGGGCAAGCCGCCCCAACCCAGCTTGACTCTCATGCGCTCAAAGAATGTGGCTCCGGGAAAGCGAACAATGCGCACCGGACTGTCCGCCTTTCTGATCTTCAGCTTCTCGCCTTTGACGAAGCTGGTGCCGACCTGTCCGTCGACCGTGACGAGGAGCTCGGTTGGACTTTCGTTGGCTTCCACAGTCACTTCGGCGTCGGCGGGAATCACGAGAGACCTGATGGCGAGCGTGTGCGGCGATATCGGAGTGAGGACGATGGATTCGAGCGTCGGCACCACCACAGGTCCTCCCGCCGAAAGACTGTACGCCGTAGAGCCGGTGGGCGTCGAGATTACGATCCCGTCGGCCGCGTAGGTTCCGATGCTCTCGTCGTCGACGAACACATCGAGGCGCACCACGCGCGCGAACCCTCCTTTGTGCAGAACGAAATCATTGAGGGCCCTCCACTGTTTGCGGGCCTGGCCAGCTTGATCGATGACTCTCGCGCTGAGCGCCATGCGCGGCTGTGCCACGTAATCGCCGCTCGCCAAGTTCCGGAGAGCGGCCTCGAAGTCCTCGCTCTGACAGCTCGTGAGAAACCCGAGGCGGCCGAGGTTCACTCCCAGAATCGGGATGTCACGACCGTCGAGAAGGCGCGCGCCGCGCAACAGCGTTCCGTCGCCGCCGAGCGTCACCAACCCGTCGAGCTGCGAGGGCTCCTCCAGGCGTGCACCCTTTCCGGCCACATCGTGGAGCCCCTGCTCGAGGAACGCTTCTATCCCCAGCGTCGGAGCAAGACGAAAAAGCGTCCGGAGAATTTCCGGCAGCTCGTCGTAACCCTGATGGCCGATGACACCAAGGCGCATCAGACCGCGCGGAGGTGGGTGCCCCGCAAATTCTCCACACCGAAAGCCACGTTCGCGCGCTGCGCAATTCCACGCGCGTCAAGTCCGAGCCGCGCCAACTGCTTCGCGCGCGGAGCCTGATCGATGAAATCGTCGGCCACCCCGTGCGCGACGACTTTGATCGATGCATCCATCTCAGCGATCACGGCCGCCATGTGAGCCCCGAAGCCGTTGACGAGCGTCCCTTCCTCCACCACCAGTATGTTGCGGTGATCGCGAACGATCTCGGCCAGCGCACGCTCGTCGTGCGGCTTGAGGTAGCGACAATTCACTACCGTCACGCTCGCGCCGCTGTCGTTGAGTATCTCCGCAGCTGCCAAGGAGGGAATGACCATCGTTCCCACCGCGAGAATTGCGATGGCATGGTCAGGATCTCGGCCCGCGCTCGCGCTTCGACGCATAATTTCCCAAGACCCGTGTGGAACCGCTTCGATCTCGCCAACGGGCGGAACGACATCCGGCGTAGAGTCTCGTGGATAGCGGAGGCAGAACGGACCATCGGAGTGATCCAGTCCGCTTCGTAACAGCGCGATCATCTCCCGTCCATTCATTGGCGCGGTGACCACC
>CATPBN010000160.1 GCA_955652635.1 uncultured Gemmatimonadaceae bacterium | reverse complement strand
GTGGTGGATGTCACTCTTTCCTGGTCTCTTCATGGTCCTTACAGTGATGACCCTGAACATTCTTGGCGAAGCGCTGCGCGACGCGTACGATCACCGCTGACGAGTCGATGACACCCACTCCTCTTCTCTCGATTCGCGATCTCAGGACGTACTTCTACACTGAGGCCGGCGTCGCTCGCGCAGTGGATGGGGTGTCGTTCGACATCGGCGCGGGTGAAACCGTAGGAATTGTCGGAGAGTCCGGCTGCGGAAAATCCGTGACCGCTCTCTCGATTCTCAGATTGATCCAGCCGCCCGGACGTATTGAGTCCGGCAGCCGCATCGAGTTCGAGGGACGGGATATCGTAACCCTGGGTGACGAAGCGATCCGCGACATTCGCGGCAACCGCATCTCGATGATCTTCCAGGAGCCGATGTCCGCGCTCAATCCCGTCTTCGCAGTCGGCGATCAGGTCGCCGAGGTCGCGCGCGTGCACGCAGGCATGAGCAAAAAGGAGGCGTGGGAACGCGCGGTCGAGATGCTCGCGCTTACGGGAATACCAGACGCCGAAGCGCGTGCGAAACAGTACCCGCATCAGTTGTCGGGCGGCATGCGCCAGCGCGTTCTCATCGCGATGGCCCTGATGATGAAGCCCGCGCTCGTCATCGCGGACGAGCCGACCACCGCTCTCGACGTGACCATTCAGGCTCAGATCCTCGAGCTCCTCGTTGATCTCCAGAAGAAGATCGGCACGTCGATTCTCATGATCACCCACGACCTGGGAGTCATCGCCGAAACGACTTCGCGCGTGATCGTGATGTATGCGGGGGAAATCGTGGAACAGGCGGCAGTCGACGATCTCTTCGCCAACCCGCACCATCCGTACACCGAAGGTTTGATGCATTCGATGCCCCACATCGGCCACGATCAGGAACGACTGAATGTCATTCCCGGGACGGTGCCTGCTCCCACGGAGTGGCCGAGCGGCTGTCGATTCCGCGAGCGGTGTCCTTATTCGTGGGATCGGTGCGAGCGCGAGCACCCGCCGCTCTACGAGATAGGTGTCGGCCACGTGTCGCGCTGCCACCTCGCGATCGAGCCCGAGCGCCGCAACAGCCCGCACCCGCCACTCGTGGTGGAAGAAGGGGTCGCGGCCGCATGAACGGGGCTGCGCCACTGCTGTCGGTACAGCACCTCAAGAAATCCTTTCCCATCAAGAAGGGCGTCTTCGCGCGCCAGGTTGGGGCGGTTCAGGCCGTGAGCGACGTCTCCTTCGACGTCGCGCGAGGTGAGACTCTGGGTGTCGTCGGGGAGTCGGGGTGCGGCAAGACGACCACCGGACGGACGATTCTCCGTCTCATCGAGCCGAGCTCGGGAGAGATCAGGTTTGAGGGCCGAGATGTGAATTCGATGGGCACATCGGAGTTGCGCGCGTTGAGACGCGAGATGCAGATCATTTTCCAGGATCCGGTCTCCTCTCTCAATCCGCGCATGACTGTCGGAGCGATCATTCGCGAGGGACTGACCATCCACAAGCTCGCCGAAGGCGCTGCGGCGGATTCCCGCGTGAGACAGCTGCTTCAGGAGGTCGGGTTGCGTCCCGAATACTCCACGCGATACCCGCACGAATTCTCCGGCGGACAGCGGCAGCGCATCGGCATCGCCCGCGCGCTGTCGGTCGAGCCCAAGTTCATCGTCTGCGACGAGCCCGTTTCCGCTCTCGACGTCTCCGTGCAGGCTCAGGTGATCAACCTGCTCGTCGATCTCCAGCGTGACCACAATCTGACCTACCTGTTCATCGCGCACGACCTCTCGGTCGTCGAGCACATTGCTGACCGGGTCGCGGTAATGTACCTGGGCAAGATTGTAGAGCTCGCGACGGCGGAAGATCTGTATCGCGAGCCGATCATGCCGTACACACAGGCGCTTCTCTCCGCCGTCCCGGTCGCGGACCCGCACGCCCGGAAGGAGCGGATCATTCTGAAGGGCGATGTTCCGTCACCGGCAAATCCTCCATCGGGATGCGTCTTCCATCCGCGATGCCATCATCCGGCGAAAGACGAAGCGTGTGCGAGGATCGTTCCTCCCCTCGAGGAAAAGGCGCCCGGACATTTCGCCGCCTGCATCAAGCAGACGCCGACGACGATCACGTGGGAGCAACAACGGCAGGCTGGTGGCGTACATCGACCCGAACGGTATCTTCCGCTCGCGGCGGTTCACGCGTAGCGACCCCTTACCTCTCCGACAATGGCCAGCGACTCGAAAGACGTTTTCCATCAGCCCTCGGCAGGTACAGTCACCCACGACGAGCCGCCGCCGGGGTTACGGGGCGCAAGCAAGGAGACATTCTTCGGCCAACCCATAGGCCTCTCCACTCTGTTCTTCACCGAGATGTGGGAGCGCTTCTCGTTCTACGGGATACGGCCGCTCCTCATTCTGTTCATGACGGCGGCGTTGGCGAGTGGGGGATTCGGTTTCCAGCGAGAGACTGCTGGCGCCATTGTCGGCATCTACTCTGCCTGCGTGTATCTCACGTCGCTCCCCGGCGGCTGGATCGCGGACAGGCTCCTCGGACTCCGCCGAGCAATATGGTACGGTGGAATCCTCATCGCGCTGGGCCACATCTCGATTGCGCTCTCGATCGTGTTCGCGCGCTCGGCGTTCTTCATTGGCTTGATCCTGATCGTCCTCGGTACCGGACTCCTCAAGCCGAACATCTCGGCCATCGTTGGCGATCTCTACCCCGAAGGCGGATCGAGACGCGATGCGGGTTTCTCCATTTTTTACATGGGCATCAACGTTGGCGCGCTGATCGCGCCGCTGGTGACCGGCTACCTTGGCGAGAGAGTGGGCTGGCACCTCGGGTTCGGCGCCGCGGGGGTCGGTATGGTGATCGGCGTGATTACGTATTGGCTCCGCGCCGACAGGACTCTGGGCGATGTCGGTGTTGCCCCCGCTTCGAGCGACCCTGCCGAGCATCGCCGCATCAAGGTGATTGTGGGCGCCGGCATCGGGATCATTGTTCTGCTGGTGATACTAGTTATGACCGGTATCATGCAAATCAATCCGGTTTCGGTGGCGCAGAAGATGACCTTGGTCATCGTCGGCATGGCGTTCGTCTACTTCATCTATCTGTTTTTCGGCGGCGGACTCAATATCGAAGAGAAGAAGCGCATCCTGATAATCATCCTGCTCTTCATCTTTGCAGCGATCTTCTGGGCCGCGTTCGAACAGGCTCCCACATCACTCAACCTCTTTGCGAAGGATTTTACGGATCGCGTAGTCTTTGGCTGGCAGATGCCCACGCTCTGGCTGCAGTCCGCAAATTCGGTCTTCGTGATCGCCCTTGCTCCAGTCTTCGCGGCTCTTTGGATTGCCCTCGGCAAGCGCCACAAGGATCCGTCCAGCGTCGCCAAATTCGCGGGTGGATTGTTTTTCGCGGGTCTCGGATTTGTAGTCATGGTCGTCGCGGCAAACATTGTGATCCGCGGCGGAGGCAAAGTGCTCGTTTCGCCCTGGTGGCTCGTCTTGAGTTACTTGTTCCAGACGTTCGGCGAGCTCTCACTTAGTCCGGTCGGACTCAGCTCGATGACCAAGCTTGCGCCCTTGAAGTTCAAGGGTCAGATGATGGGGGTCTGGTTCATGGCGGCGGCGCTGGGGAACTTGATCGCCGGTCTGGTCGGCGGCCGCGTCGATCCGGAAAAGCTTCAAGACATGCCAACGCTCTTCCAGCAGACGTCGATCTTTCTCTTCATCGCGGCGGTTGCTTGCGGCCTGCTCGTGATTCCTGTCGGAAAAATGATGCGTGGAGTGCCGGCGGGAGATCGCTAGCGGCCAGGTGACTACGGCCAGCTAAACACGTTCGCCGGAACCGACCGCTCGCGACTGTTAGTCACGTCGCGCGGCTCGACCCTGAACATGCGGGTGAAGTCTGTCACGACGATCCGCACTTCCGCTTTTTTGTTACTTTGCCCCCTGACCGGAAAAGCAAAATCCGCTCTCACGGTGCGGCGTGATTGCGGCGGAGACGCTGCGAGGATGCTGAAGCCCGCCGACGCATAGAGCGGAGTGTTCACTCCAAATGGCGTATCACCAGCCCAGAGCCTTCCGGCCTCGGCGAATCCGGCCACAGCGATGCTAGCCAACTGCTTGTACCGGCCGATCAGGTAGCGATCCTCGACCCTTCCGATCAACCGTCTCCCGCCGCCCACTTCCGCCGATCTGAATCCACGCAGACCTCCATCGCGATCAGCAAAGGTCAACTGGAAAGGAATCCGCTGTCTCCACCCTCCGCTCCACGTGAGATCAGTCATGAACGTCTGCCTGTTGAACGGCTTCGCGTATACTGCCGCGCGGCCATGCGTCAGAACGCCATCCCAATCGCCGGCCTGATCGCG
>CATPBN010000159.1 GCA_955652635.1 uncultured Gemmatimonadaceae bacterium | reverse complement strand
CACCGACGACGGGCGTGGCATCGATCAAGGGAAAGTACTGCCGCGCGCGAAGAAGCTCGGCCTCGTCGACGCGGGGACCACGAAGCTGTCCGAGGACGAGCTCGTGCGCATCATTTCGCGCCCGGGATTCTCCACGGCCGAAAAGGTGACCGACATCTCCGGCCGCGGCGTGGGCTTCGACATAGTCGCCAACAAGGTTCGCGCCCTCGGAGGCTCGCTCGAGGTGCACACCGACTCCGGGCTCGGCACGAACGTGAGCATGCGTCTACCGCTCACGCTCGCGATCACGCGCGCGCTCATTGCCCGCGTCGACAAGGAAGTCTACGCGATCCCACTTACTCACGTGCTCGAGACCTTCGCGTTGTCGCAGCCGATGTTGCAGGAGGTCAAGGGAAAGGAGGTTGTCGCAATCCGCGACGACGTGTTTCCCGCGATCTGGCTGCGTGACAGAGTCGGCCTCGCCGCGTCGAACAGGACCGGAGGCCAGGTCGTGCTCGTCGAGCTTGCGGACCGCCGTGCCGCGCTCATCGTCGATGAGTTCATCGGACAACAGGAAATCGTCGTGAAGCAATTCGACGGCGCGGCCGGCAGCAGAACTCTCTTTAGCGGTGCCACCATCCTTGGCGATGGTGCTCCCGCCCTCATAATCGACGCCTCCACCCTTCTCTGAAAATGACAAATCGCCGCGACGCACAATCGACCGATGGTGGAACGACGCTGATGAGCAGCGCGCGGCTGGACGCGCTGCGCGAGGTCGCTAACATAGGCGCAGGCCACGCCGCGACGGCGCTCTCGACGCTCACAGGCACCCGCATCATGATCAGCGTGCCGATGGTCAACATCGTCCCCCCGGGAGACTTCGTGCCCGAGATCGCGCCCGATGTCGAAATTGTCGCGGTCCAGATGGCGATGTCGGGCGATATTGGCGGACAGACTGTATTTCTCCTCGCCACGCCGGCGGGGCTTCGCCTCGCCGAGCGGATGATGCGGCGCAAGCGCGGCACATCGCAGAGTCTTGGACTGCTCGAGCAATCGGCGCTCAAGGAAGCGGGCAACATTCTCGCGGGCGCGTATCTGACGGCGCTCAGCGAGTTTCTCCAAATGGCCCTCATGCTTTCTCCACCCTCGTTGACGACGGGCGATCCGGCACACGCCCTTCGCACACTTGGCGATCACGCGCCCCGCACCGATTCGCCGATCCTTTGCGTGGAGACCGAGTTTTTCCTCGAGGAGCCGGTGGAGAGCCTGCACGGATTCTTTCTGCTTGTCCCCGACCAGAGCGCTTTCGACGCAATCTTCCGCGCGGTTCGCGTAGACTGACCCCATGACCCCTGCGGCAACTGCCCGCCCACCGGCAGCCGCGAATGGCGGTGAGATCGACATCCTGCGGTCGTTCGCGCGCCGAATCGATCCGTCGGACGCGGGCGCTTACAACAATCTCGGAGTCCTGTATTTCCGAAAGGGACTGACGGACGAGGCGATCGTTGCGTTCTCGCGCGCGCTGGCGCTCGACGAGCGTATGGGCGTGGCCCGTAGAAATCTGGAGATCGCGTACGGGGAAAGCGGGATTCTCGAGCGCCGGCTGCACGACCTCGAGGAAAGGCTGCGAGCGAATCCAGAGGATGTCGAGGCGCTGGTACAGAGTGGAATCGCGGAGAAGACCGCCGGCAGGCTGGAGAGGGCGCACACCCTCTTTCAGCGCGCGATCGACCTCGATGCCGACAGCTCCGTTCTGCATTTCCTCCTTGCCGAGACGCTCTACAATCGAGGACTGCACGAAGACGCGATGCGCTCCGTGCGCCGCTCCATCGAGCTGAATCCGGAAAACCCCGACGCACTTTACCTGATTGGGTTCATACTCGGCGATCTTGGACGCAGCGAGGAGGCTGCGGAAGCTAACCGGCGCGCGGTCATGCTGAATCCCACTCTCGTTCGCGCTCAGGCGAATCTCTCTCTCCAGACATATCGACACGAAGTCACGCCGAGCCACCAGCAGAGGACTCCTGCCGGCGCGCACATCACTCTTGGCCGCGCGCTCCGCCAGAAGGGATATTTCCAGGAGGCGCTCAGAGAATACGAGAAAGCCATTGAGGGCGGAGAGGCGAACGCAGAAGTGCTGCAGGCGATGCTCGAGCTCTATCTCCTCCAGCGTGATACCGGAGCGGCGATCGCGACCGCCGACAGGTTCGCCCGCGAATTCTCCCCGACGGCGAAGACCTGGAACGGTCGTGGAGTCGCCCTCCAGCTCGAAGGCAGGCACGCCGAAGCGGAGGAAAGTTATAATCGCGCGCTGGAGATCGATTCGAGCTATCCGTTCGCCCACAACAACATTGGTGTCCTCATCTGGCACAAGAGCGACACCAAAAACGCGATCAATGGGTTCAGGCGCGCGCTCCAGGCGCCCTCGCCGCCTGTAGAGGCGCGGCTCAACCTCGCGCTCGGCTTGTTCCGGCGAAAGCACATCGATCTATCACTCGAAGCCTACCGGCAGGTGCTGAGCTCCGCGCCTGAGCATCCAGTGGCGTGGAATGGAATCGGACTCATACTCGTCGAGTTGGAGAAGTATTCCGACGCGCGAAACGCATTTGCGCGCGCCATTCAGGCGAACCCCGATTTCGCCGAGGCGCACTACAATCTGAGCTTCACGCTCTCCAACCTGGGCGATTTCAGCGCGG
This sequence comes from uncultured Gemmatimonadaceae bacterium, assembly GCA_955652635.1. Taxonomy (GTDB): domain Bacteria; phylum Gemmatimonadota; class Gemmatimonadetes; order Gemmatimonadales; family Gemmatimonadaceae; genus UBA4720. The sequence goes on along the minus strand of CATPBN010000159.1, from coordinate 14,119 downwards.
CACTGCGGGAGACCAAGCGCGCACTTTCGCTCGACCCGATGTATACGCCGCAGAAGCTCGAGCTCGCGATCGAGCTTCCGCACGAGGAGATCCGCCTCACCGTCGCTCCTCCCATAACCGAGACGGACGAATCGGTCGACCATGTCGAAGACTTCCACTTCGATCCGGCGATCATAGAGGAGCTGTTTGCAACAAAGCCGGCGCGCCCGGAACAGGCAACGGAAGATCCGATGGCGGGCTTCACTCTGGCCCGCGATTTAATCACGAAGGGTCTGTACGACCGCGCGCAGGGCGAGATTGCCCGCGTTCTGGCGCGTGGCGGCGACAAGGCTGTCGGCCTCGTTCTGGCGGGCGACGGATTCGCCGCTCAGGGCCTCCACGGCGAGGCGCTCGAACGATACCGCCGCGCGCTCGAGATGGAAGAGACGAATCCCTTCGCTCGGCAGGGAACGGCGCGCTCGTTGCTGGCCCTCGGCCGCGCCGAGGAGGCACGCCCGTATGCGGAGGCCCTCGTCGAGGCGGGAAGCACCGATGTGAACCTGCTTCTCCTCGCAGCCGAGGCGCGTGTGGCCTCACTCGACAAGCAGGGGGCGCGTGAGATTCTGGTCTCGCTCCAGAGGAGTGAAGGAAGGAATGCGAACGTTCTCAAGCGCGTTGGCGATCTCTATGGCGCCCTTGGTGATTCCAGCGAGGCCATCGGCGCTTATCGCGGCAGTCTCGCGATCGACGAGCGCCAAGTGGAGACACGGGTCGCGCTCGGGAGGCTGCTCGCCAAGGCCGGCGACGATACCGGTGCGATCAGAGAGCTTGAATCGGTACTCGTTACCGCTCCCAACCACGATGCCGCGGTAGTGGAGTTGGTTGGCCCGTACCGGCGTACTGGTCGCTCTCGAAGCGCGCTTCCGCGTGTCGTAGCGCTGGTCCGACGCGATGTCTACCATTTCGCCGCGCTGATCGCGCTGGGTGAGATACTCATCGACCTGGCGCGAGAGAGCGATGCGCTGAACGCGTTCGAGCGAGTGCTGCGGTTCGACCCAAATCATTCTGAAGCGTTGCGTTATCACCGGCTTCTGCAGCGAGGGCGGCGTTAATGGCCATCGAAGGACCGCTCCGCGAGCTCGGCATTCACGACGTCTTCCAGCTTCTCGATCTGAGCAGAAAGACCGGAACGCTCCGCATCACCTCTCCCGAGCGAAACAACGAAGGGAGTGTCTTCTTCGACGCGGGCACCATCGTCGCGGCCACGATGAAGAGCAATCCGCACCTGCTCGGCACGATTCTCGAGCGGTCTGGGAAAGCCACGGCAGCCGATCTCGCGCGCGCCACCGCGATGCAGCGTGCTGGCGACAAGCGTCGGGTCGGCGAGATTCTCGTCGCGCACGGAATTGTGACTCCGCGGGACATCGACCGGTTCATGCGGCAGCAGATCGAGACCGTCGTATTCGATCTCATGTCGTGGTCCGAAGGGTTCTTCTCCTTTACCGAGGAGCCGCCGCGGCCCATTCGGAAAGACATCGCTGTGCGAGTGAGTACGGAGTCGTTGCTGATGGAAGGCGCACGCCGCATCGACGAGTGGTCGCGGATGGCGGACAAGATCCCGGATGCACGGGTTCTCCCGCGCCTGGCACCGCTCGACGACGGTCCCGAATCCTTCATCGACTTGCTCCCGCGCGAATGGGAAGTGCTGTCGGTGATAGACGGAGAAAGGAACCTTCACGAGATAGGAAAGCGCCTGGTGCTCCCGGAGTTCGAGGTCGCCAAGATCATCTACGGCATGCTGAGCACTGGCCTGATCGAGATCACCCCACACGACGACGGTCCGAAGCATGGCTGAGTCGACCCGCACTCTCTTCGCGACTGCGATCGGCGAGGCCGAGCAGACCGCACTCTTGCTCGATGGGGCGGGCGTCCCGCTCGCCGGCAGCTATGTCGACGATCGCGGCCGCGATATTTCCGCCGAGATCGGATCGGCGTTGAGCGGCGTGAGCAGGGAAGTGTCTCGCTCGATGCGGCTCCTGTCCCTTGGCGCGTGGATCGCTGTCGTGGTGGAGACCGACGCGGCGACGATTGCGCTCGCCCCCGCGCCCGAGGACAGCGTAGTACTTCTCGCCTCGTCGTCGGCGGTGCCGCTGGGGCTGGTGCGTCGGGTGCTCACGCGCTCGGTGGCGCTGGCGATCAACTGGATGCAGGGGCGCGCATGAAAGGCGCGTTCGCTGAAATCGTGACGACTCTCTCGCATCTGCCAGGTGTCGTGGCCGCGATGATCGTGGGCGCATCCGACGGCTTGATCGTCGAGACGAGTCCCATGAAGGGCGCTGCGAGCGGCGGTGCGGATTCACGCAAGCATACAGCCGCGCTGGCGGCCTATCTTTACTCCAAAGTAACGCGCGCATCGGATGCTGCCCGTCTCGGCACTCCAGCGTTCATGCGCCTAGAGGCCGAGCGGGGACAAATCTGCGTCGTGGGCGCCCGCGACGTCGTACTCGTCACCATCGTCACGACTGACGCCAACCTGGGACGAGTGAGACTTGATATGATGAAGGCAGCCCGAGATAAACCATGACGCATCCAACAGTAGCGGAGCCGTGGGTGGCAGGACCGCTCAGGCGGCTCATGGACGATGCACGTCTGATATCCGGCGTATTGCTCTATCCCACCGGGAAGGCCGTCGGCCAGTTCGGCTTCTCCAGTGCCGCCGATGTTATGTCGGTCTGTGCGCTAACGTCCGCGATCAATGCTTCCGCCCGCGAGCTCGGGAGACAGCTCGACGGCAAGCCGTTCCTGGAGATGCACCACGCGGGAGTAGACCGGCAGGTCTTCATGGCGCGCTGCGCGGCGGGGCCGCACGAACTTCTTTTCGTGGGGGTGTTCGACCGCGAAAGCTCGTTCGGAGTTGTCGAGATCTACTTCGAGGAGTTTCAGAAGGCGATCGAAAAGCTGAGCCCTGCGACCGAGGTCCGGGGGAAGGGTCCATCGGGAGATTTCGAGGGCGAGCTCAATCGCAGCCTCGACGCACTCTTCGGCCCACTCGGCAAATAATGTCGGTCGTCAACTACGGCACTCGCGAGATCACTTGCAAGATCGTGTACTACGGTCCAGGTCGATCGGGCAAGACGACCAATCTTCAGCACGTCTTCAACCAGCTGCCCGAGGAACGAAAGGGCAAGATGGTCTCACTGGCGACTGAAACCGATCGGACGCTCTTCTTCGACTTCCTTCCGCTGGATCTGGGAACCATTTCCGGATTTGCGACGCGCTTTCAGCTGTACACCGTGCCGGGACAGGTCTACTACGCAGCCACGCGAAAGCTCGTGCTGCAGGGAGTGGATGGGGTCGTGTTCGTCGCGGACAGCCAATCGCGACAGCTGGCCGAGAACATCGAGAGCCTTCAGGACCTGCACGCGAATCTCGCGGACGAAGGCCTCGATCCGCGCTCCCTTCCGCTCGTCATGCAGTACAACAAGCGTGATCTTCCGCCAGGGGAGATAAGCAGCATGGAGGAGCTGGACGAGACGCTCAACTTCCGAGCTGTACCGTATTTCGCGGCCACCGCCATAAACGGCGGCGGGGTCTTCGAGACCCTTCGCAGCATCGCGTCGCAGGTGCTCGGCCGACTCAGCGCCCCCGCCTCGAAAGGATCCTGAGCGTGGCCCGAGGCGTGAACAAAGGAGCGGAGGACGATAGCGGCGAGTTCGCCGAATTCATGGCCGACATCAGCCATGAGATCGCGAAGCGTGTCGAGTCGCTCGACCCCACGCCAAAGAGCAGCCCCGTGCAGAAGAAAGAGGCTACTCCAGTTCCGGATGCTGGAGTCATACGCGAGTGGGACAACATCGCTGACAGAATGATCGAGGAAATGCGCTGATGGCTATCAAGGGTAGCCTGAAGGAGGCGAGCCTCCCCGACGTGCTGCAGCTGCTCTCAATGGGAAAGAAGAGCGGCTGTCTCGGTCTCTCGTTCCACGACAGCTTCGGGTCGATCTATTTCGACAGCGGTCGTATCTGTCATGCCGCGATCGTCAATCGTCCCCTCGATACCGAGAACGCGGTCTACACGCTGTTCACGTGGACGAGCGGAACGTTCAACTTCGAGCCCGGTGTCGAGCCGGAAGAGGGCGCTGAGCGGGTCTCAGTCGACCCACAGTCGTTGCTGCTCGAAGGCGCGCGGCGCGTCGACGAGTGGTCGCTCATCGAGAAGAAAATACCGAGTTTCGATGTGGTCTACAGCATTGACCGTCCGCGCCTCACCAGGAACAGAGACAACCTCTCGCCAGAGCAGGAAGCGCTGCTTCCCCTACTCGATGGTCATCGTGACATCAACGCACTGATCCGCGACTCAGGCCTCGGTGAGTTTGATGTAGGCAAGGCGCTTTATGGACTGCTCAATGCCTCGTTTCTGTTGCCGGTTGGCCGCAAGAGAACGACGCCGACACTTCCCCGCAATGCCAGCCCGCTGGAGCGGCGCGAGCTTGCCAGCGCCTTGTACAGAGCTGGAATGCACGACGAAGCGCAGCGTGAGTTCCGCGCATTGGTGGAGGAAGCTACGGACCCCGTCGCGTCTTTTCATCTTGGATTGATCGCGTTACGCAGAAAGGAGTGGGCGAGCGCGGTCAACGCGTTTATGACGTCGGCTCCGAACGCGCCAAGCAAGACCGCGTTGCTTCACAATCTCGCGCTCGCCTATGAGCAGCTGGGCCAACTCGAAAAAGCCAAGCTGGTGATCGACCGCGCGATCACCGCTGGCGGTGGCGCGGAGCCACTCATTCAGCTGCAATCCGCGATCATCGCCGCTCGTCTCGGGGATCTGCAATCCGCCAAGGTGGCGCTGAGTGAGGCGCGAAGTCTGTGGAGCTCCAGTCAGCCGCCGCCCGTCTGGTTTCACTACGCGGCGCAGGTGGCCGCGATGACCGATGATCCGGATCGCGAGATCCTGCTATTGGCCGCTGCCGCGGAGACACACCCGGAATCGCCGGTGCTCCTCAACAATCTTGCCGCCGGATACCTCAAGCGGGGCGAGTTCGCGCACGCGCGCGACGCCGCGGAGAAGGGAATAACTCTCGCTCCGGAGCTGCCGCAGTTGCGGCGGAATCTCTCCGCCGCGCTCGAGGGAATCGCGCGCGCAGACAAGAACGCCCCACAACCGTCGAACCGCTCCTGACAGCCACCACCGAGTTGATCCAGGAGGGGGGCGATGACGCCGAATTCCGCGCGCTGATGGACAAGATCACGCGCGACAGCGGGTTTCAGTGCTCGAGCTACAAGGACAAATGCCTGCGCAGGCGGATCGCGGTTCGCATTCGCGCGCGAGGCGCGTCAGGCTGTGCCGAATACGCGGGGATGCTTGATAACGATCCGCGCGAGTACGAGCGACTGATCCGCTCGCTCACCGTCAACGTCACCAAGTTCTTTCGCAATTGGGAGACGTACTCGGCGATCGATCAGAAGGTCGTTCCTGCTCTCATGGAGAAGGGCGAGCGCGAGATCCGCGTCTGGAGCGCCGGCTGCTCTTCGGGCGAGGAGCCGTACTCCATCGGCATACTCATGCACAAGCACTCGTCAGCGAACGGCGGAGGAGGCCTGGAATCCGTTTCGATCGTGGGGACCGACATCGATACCGACTGCTTGGGCGAAGCCGAGCGCGCGGTTTATGCCGAATCTGCGCTCGGCGATACGCCGGCCGATCTGCGTGACCAGTATTTCCCGCAAATTGCCGGACTCCGCACAATGTTGCCGGAGGTTCGACGGCTGGTCACGTTCGAAGCTCGGGACCTGTTGCACTTCCAGCCGCCTTTCGAGAACGCGCATCTGATCGTCTGCCGCAACGTGATCATCTATCTCGAGCGGGCCGCGCAGGAAGCGCTGTTTGCTCACTTCCATCAAACACTCACTCCCGGTGGGTTTCTCGTACTCGGCAAGGTCGAGACACTTCTGGGCGATGCGAGGGGACTCTTTTCCCCGGTCAATGCGCGCGAGCGCATTTTCCGCAAGGTTTAGCGCCGCCGTGCCGGGATGACGGGGACACTTTCCACTGTGCTGGTCGTCGACGACAGTTCTTTCATGCGCGCTCTCATTTCCGAGATGGTTGAATCCACGTCCGAGTTTCAGGTGGTCGGAACGGCGGCCGACGGAATCGAGGCCATCGAGGCGATCCGTTCTCTCAACCCTGACATCGTCACGCTCGACATCGAGATGCCACGGCTCGACGGGCTACAGACACTCGACACGATCATGCGGGAGTTGCCGCGACCGGTCGTGATGCTGAGCGCCGCCGGGTCCGAGCGTGGAAACGAGATGACACTGCGGGCTCTGGAACGCGGCGCGGTCGAATTCGTGAGAAAGCCGTCGGGGCCGATCAGCATAGATCTTCTGACCGTCAGGCAGGAATTGCTCGCCGCGCTCAACGCAGCGCGCGCGGTCAACATGGCCGGCGTTCGCACGCCGTCCGAGCTGGGTGTTCCGGTCGGGGCAGAGACCGTTCCCAAGAAAATCTCCGGCGCGGCCAGTCGCGTCGTCGTGATTGCGGCGTCGACCGGCGGGCCGCGGGCTCTCGGAGAGATCGTCCCGCATCTCCCGGACACATTGAGCGCAGCGGTGCTCATCGTCCAACACATGCCGGGAGAGTTTACGCGAAGCCTCTCGCACAGGCTTGACTTGATGAGTCCGCTGCCGGTTGCCGAAGCCGTCGAAGGAGAGCCTGTCCTCGAGAACCACGTTTACCTGGCGCCCGGCGGGTTCCACATGACGGTCAGCGGTGACTCGGGCGCCGCGACGATTTGCCTCGATACTTCCCCGTCGATATGGGGCGTGAGACCCGCGGCCGATCCCCTCTTCGTTTCCGCGGCCGAAGCGTTTGGCGCGGAGGCAGTGGGAGTCATCCTTACCGGAATGGGTCGTGATGGCGCCGAAGGCTTGCGACGCATTCGCGACGCCGGCGGAAAGGCGGTAATACAGGACCGCGACAGCTCTATCATCTATGGAATGCCACAAGCCGCCATGGAAACGGCCGGCGCTGATCGTGTGGCGGCGGTGCGCGACATTGCGCGGGTGATCAGGGATCTCTGTCGCTCAAGAAAGCGAGGCATTGGCGGATGAACATGCGCGGGGTATCGTTCGCTGTTTGTTGGTCACCTTCAACCGATTCAGAGGCACGATGAAAAGCAGAGTCGACAATGCGTAGGATGCTCGTCACCGGCGCTGCCGGTTTCATCGGCACCAACTTCGTCCATTTCTGGGCGGAGCATCATCCCGGCGACACGGTCATTGGACTCGACGCGCTGACGTACGCAGGCAATCTCTCGAACCTGGAGCCGCTCGCGGACCACGAGCGATTCACCTTCATCAAGGGTGACATTCGCGACGGCGAGATCATGCACGAGATCATAAAGCGCGAAGGCATCGACACAATCGTCCACTTCGCCGCCGAATCGCACGTGGATCGGTCGATCAGAGGGCCGGATCCTTTCATTGACACCAACGTGCGCGGAACACACGAGCTGCTGAAGGCGGCTCGCGCGGCCTGGTCTGAGGATTGGTCGGGCGGCGCGCGGCGGTTCCATCACATCTCGACCGACGAAGTTTATGGGTCACTTGCCGCCAACGCCGCTCCCTTCACTGAGGAGAGCGCGTACGCTCCGAATTCACCCTATGCAGCAAGCAAGGCAGCATCGGATCACCTGGTGCGCGCGTATCACCATACCTACGGTGTGCCGGTGACGACCACAAACTGCTCCAACAACTACGGCCCATATCACTTTCCCGAAAAGCTGATTCCTCTCATTATCGTGAACGCGCTGGATGGAAAGCAGCTGCCCGTTTACGGGGATGGCCTCCAGGTGCGCGACTGGCTTTACGTCCGCGATCACTGCCGCGGCATCGAGCGCGTGCTCGAGAAAGGGCGCCTTGGAGAGACCTACAATCTCGGTGGCAACTCCGAGCGAAAGAACATCGACGTGGTGAAGGGCATCTGCAAACACATCAACGCGATCTTCGCCAAGGACGAGAAGATCCGCGAGCAGTTCCCCAAATCGCCGGCAGCGATCGGCGGTGACACGTCAGAGCTGATCAAATTCGTCAAGGATCGGCCCGGCCACGACCGCCGTTACGCGATCGACGCGATGAAGGCGACGCTGGAAACCGGATATGGCCCGTCCGAGTCATTCGAGACCGGCCTGGTCAAGACCATCAAATGGTATATCGCCAACGAGCCGTGGTGGCGCTCGGTGATGGACGGAAGCTACCGGGACTGGGTTGACCTCCACTATTCAGAGGCCAAGAAAGCCGGCTCCTAGGAGCTTCAACGTCCCACCGAGCCAGGAAATCGGGTTGACACGCATTTCCAACCGCCCTACACTACGTCGCTTATGGCCAAAACCGATCTTGCCAATGGTCCAGGCGCACGCCGCGATTTGACGGGTCGGCGCTCCTGGCTCTACTGGACGCTTGCCGCTGTGGTCCTCGTTGCCGGCTTCGCCGATCTTGCTCGCGGCGGCGAAACGCTGGCCCCGATACTGCTCGTCATCGGGTACTGTGTGCTGGTCCCGCTGGCCATTCTCCGGTGACAGGTTAGGCTCGGTTTCTGCACCGGGCGAGTAGCTCAGTTGGTTAGAGCGCCTGCCTTACACGCAGGATGTCGGGGGTTCGAGTCCCTCCTCGCCCATTCAAGGTTTCAGGGACCCAGGAATTGGGAAGTGGTGTAAGAATGTTTACCGACTTGGAGGTTATACCATTGAAGGCACGTCAACGTCATTCACGTCTCGGTCTCGTCGCCATCATCGCGGTGTTAACCGCAGTGGGCGCGTCGTCCGCGGCTGCCCAGAGCCGAGCTACTGGTGAGCGAGTCATGATCCCAACGCTTCAGAGCGCCGATAAAGATCTCGGCGGGCAAGCTGCGGAGGCGATTCGCAATCAGCTGCAGAAACAGACCAACGTCCGGGATCTCGTCGTTGTCCCCAAGGCCGATATCATCAATAGCCTGACTTCTTCAGGCTACAGCCCGACGGAAGCGCTCGCCCCCGGCGATGCCAAAGCGCTCGCTACCCTCGTGCGCGCTCCGCAGTATGTGGAGGGTACGGTCTCGAAAACCCCAACCGGGTACAAGATCGATTCGCGGCTCATCATCTCCCGCGACATGACCCGCGGGCAGGTGCTTCCCAGCGCGCAGGCACCAAAGCTCGATGATGCAGCCAGCCAGGTCGCCAGGTCGATCCAGGATGCGCGGCGCCAGCTGGCGGGAGAAGAGACTTGTCATAACGCGGTTGCGCAGGGCCAATACCAGGCTGGTGTTGCGGCGGCGCGCGCGGCGATGGCTGGCAATCGCAGCTCGAACATCGCCGGCGCCTGCCTCGTCGACGCGTACGCCGGGCTCAAGATGGACGACTCGGTCATCGCCGTGGCCGAGCGGATTCGCTCCAGCGATCCAGCCAATATCGTGGCGCTGAGACGGCTGGCCGACACGTATCGCACCAGGAACGACACGACCAAGATGCTCCAGGTTCTGGGTGCTCTAGCGGCCGCAGATCCGACCAACATCAAGCTCATTCAGGATGTTGTTGCCGAGTACGCGAAGATGGGTCACGCGGATCAGGCTGTGCCGCTCATGCGGGACCTGATTCAGAACAATCCAGGCGATCCGCAACTGCTAAACCTCGCTTGGCTTGTGTATCTCAATGCGAAGGATTTCAACGACGCCATCAGCACCGGGACCGAGATGGTGCGCGTCGATACGGCGGCGGCGACGGCTGACTATTTCACGCGTCTCGCGGGTGCCTACACCGCCATGAATCAGCCGCAAAAAGCGGCTGAGGCGATCGCGCTCGGATCGAAGAAGTTCCCGAACGATCCGAATCTCCAGCTATTCAATGCGCAGGCAATCTACAAGGCCGGTAATCTTCTGGTAGCGCTCGACGCTGCCAAGAAAGCGGTTGCTGCCAATCCGAAGAGCCCGAACGGATATTTTCTGCTGGCGACCATTCAGGGCGCGCTCAGCCAGTACGACGACCTGACCAACACGCTCAACACGGCCAAGCAGAATGGGGTCGATCCGGGCACGCTCTCGCAGCTCGCGCTGAAGGAAGGAAGCGACGCCTACAAGAAGGGCCAGGGCTCGAAGGACCGCGCTGATTTCCAACGTGCCATCAGATTCCTCCAGCTCTCCGACCAGCTCCAGAGTTCGGCGGACGCCAAGTTCCTGCTCGGCGCCAGCGCCTTCTCGCTCGGACAGAGCGCAACGATCGATGCCAACGACAAGAAGAGCTGCGACCTGGCTCGGACCGCTCGCGACGCTTTCAATCTCGCGCAGATGAACCTGCCGGCTGGCGGACAGAAGTACCCGAACGAGGCAGCTCAGCTCCTGACGGCCATTCCGCAGTTCACGCCGGCGGTCGACAACGAGGTGAAGCGCTTCTGTAAGTGACCGATCCTCTGACCGGCCGGTGGGATACGTCCTACCATGCGCCGGTCATGGTCGACGAAGTATCGGCGCTCTTTTCCGGCGCTAAAGAAGTGTTGGACTGTACTTTGGGCGGTGGAGGGCACAGCGAAGCCCTCCTCGCCTCCGGCTCCTCCGTCGTAGCGCTCGATCGCGACGAAGCAGCCATAACTGAAGCGCGGAAGCGGCTTGCGCCCTACGAGGCGTCGGGCCGCTTTCTCGCAATCAGAGGGAATTTCGCCGAGCTGGATCGGATTCCGGAGCTGGCCGGACGCACGTTCGACGGCATCCTGGCGGACCTCGGGGTTTCTTCGCACCAGATCGACGTCGACGAGAGAGGTTTCTCTTTCCGTCCTGGCGCGTTACTCGACATGAGGATGGACCGTCGCTCTACTACGACCGCCGCCGAATTGTTGAACACGCTGGATGAAGCCAACCTATCCCAAATTTTTCGTGACTACGGGGACGAGCCGAGGGCCAACCGCCTTGCTCGGGAAATCGCGCGTCGCCGCGAGCGTAAGCCCATGCACGTAAGCGACGATCTCGTCGACGCAATTCGTGGCGCGTTCGGCGCGCGCACGGGCCCGAGCGATTTTGCGCGGTTCTTCCAGGCCATCCGGATTGCGGTAAACGACGAGCTGGGGACACTCGAAAAGGCGCTGCCGCTCCTGCGCGACCGGCTCAACCCCGGTGGAATCCTGGCGGTTATCGCCTACCACTCGGGCGAAGACCGGCTGGCCAAGCACACCATGCGCGAGTGGAGCATGGAGTGCATTTGCCCTCCGAAGCAGCTGCAGTGCACGTGTCGCGGTCGTGCACTGGGTGAGCTCGTTACAAAGCGCGCGGTGATGGCAAGCCGGGCTGAGACTGCCGCAAATCCGCGCTCGCGGAGCGCCAGACTACGCGCATGGCGAAGCGCAGCGTAGCACTCAGAGGGAGAACCCTCGTGGCGCTGGTCCTTGCTGCTTTCGTTCTCGTCACGCTGTCCATCGTGTGGCGGAGAACGCTCGGCATCGGTCAGTCGGAGCGGCTTGCGACGCTCGACGGAAAGCGAAACGAGCTGGAGGGCGAGCGCGCGCGATTGGAGAGCGACATCCGCGACGCATCGAGTCGGCAGCGACTAGGCGTTGTCGCCGAGACCAAGCTCGGGATGCACATCCCGTCCGATAAGCAGGTTGTGATACTTCCACGAACGGGGCAACGTGAAAGCCCCTAACCGCGTGACGGTCATCCACGGATTCTTCGTCCTCTTTGCGCTCGCGCTGGTAGCGCGCGCGGCCAAGGTTCAGGTCGTTGATGGCAAGGAATGGGTTTCTCGCGGCAAGCGCCAACACTACGCGGCATCCGCGGCCGCCGCGCCGCGAGGAGAGATTCTCGACGCGAGCGGCAATACTCTGGTCGAGAGTCGTGAGCTGACACGCGTGGCGGTCGCGCTCCCCGAGGTTCGCGACACCGGCCTCGTTCTCAGGGCGTTGAGACGCGCGCGGGTCGACGTAGCGCAGGTTCGCGCGGCGATCGAGCGTCGGCGCAGATGGATAGATCTCCCCGGACTCTACAGTCAGTCGGACATCGCCTCCTTGTCGAAGGTGAGCGGCATTCACATGACGCCGGTGTTGCAGCGGGTCTATGCCCAGTCGAGCGGCATCCGAAGCATTGTCGGGAGCCTCGATGGTCAGGGCAACCCGCTCGACGGTCTCGAGCTCGCGCTGGATGCCATTCTTCGCGGCGACTCGGGAAGAGTGAGCCTTGCGCGCGACAAGAGCGGGCGCGCCCTGGATAGTCCCGACGCCTGGACCGAACAGCCGCGGGCGGGCTCGACGGTCGTGTTGACCATCAACAACACCTTGCAGGAGATCTGCGAGCGCGAGCTGGCTATCGCCGTCGACAGCCTGCGCGCGGATGGCGGCGATATCGTCGTCATGAATCCGCACACCGGCGAGATCCTCGCGCTCGCGAGCAATCGGGTGGGCCACACATCGTTCTCGAACACCGCGCTGACGGAGCCGTTCGAGCCCGGCTCAACGCTCAAGCCCTTCGTCGCCGCGTCGCTCATGGAGCGTGGCCGCGCCCGGCCGAGTGACGTTGTCGACACCCACAATGGAAAACTCGAGCTCGACGGCCGGACAATCACCGACATGCACAAGGCCGCCCAGCTCTCTCTCTCCGATGTAATTCGCTTCTCGAGCAACATTGGAATCGTCGAGTTCGGCCAACGGCTGACGACACGCCAGAAATACGAGATGTTCCGCGATCTCGGGTTCGGTATGCCGCTCGGAGTTCCGCTTCCGGCCGAGTCGCCCGGCACTCTGCGAGAGCCGAAAGAATGGTCGAGACAGACGAGCGCTTCCATCCTCATGGGATACGAAATCGCCGTTACGCCGCTGCAGCTCGTAACTGCGTACTCCGCCATCGCGAACGGTGGCGAGCTCCTCGAGCCGCATCTGGTCAAGGAGGTGCGATCCCTCGACGGCAAAGTCATTTATCGCGCTGAGCCTCGGCTGGTGCGCCGTGTGATGTCGGGTGAGGTGGCTCGCACTGTCCAGGAGATGTTGCTGGCGGTGGTGCAGGAGGGGACGGCGACGAAGGCGGACCTTCAGACTTTTGACGTCGCGGGGAAAAGCGGAACCGCTCGTCGCACCTCGAAAAACTCCGGCTACACGGCGGGCAACTACACCGCGTCGTTCGTTGGCCTCTTCCCTGGAAAGGATCCGCAGTACGTCGTGCTGGTGAAGCTGGATAGCCCGAAGGGAAAACACTTCGCGGGCGGCGACATCGCCGCTCCCGTGACGCAGATTGTCCTCCGTGCGGCCCTCGCGGCGCGTGACGCAGCGCTCAATCGTGAGGATCTTGCCTTTTCGGAGAAGACGGCAGTCGGGACCACGATGAAGGAGGCATCTCGTGATCCTGCCGAGCACATCGATGCTGCCTCGTACGATCCCGGCGACAATCTCAGGCCCAGCGATGCCTCCGAAGGCACGAAGTCTTATCTCATGGATCTTCCCGCGTCTCGCAGCTCGGCGCCAGTAGCGATCGCGCCTCGTGCGGTTCCCGATGTGAGAGACTTGTCAGTCAGAGAAGCCGTGCGCTCGCTGCACGCCGCTGGATTCAGGGTGCGCCTGAGCACGGGATCAACCACGGGGACATCTCCAGTAGCCGGCACTATAGCTCCGCCGGGAATCATCGTGCAGCTCACTCGCCCGTCCCAATGAGAGTCAGCATCGCGGAGATCAGGACGGCGTTATCCGAGCGGGGATTGCTTGAGGGCGTGTCGGGGAAGCTGCCTGATCATGCCAGCGGAGTGGCGGACGACAGCCGCAAAGTCAAGAGCGGCGAGCTGTTCATCGCAGTGCGTGGTTGGAACAGTGACGGTCACGACTTTCTCGATGCCGCCGAGGTTGGCGGCGCGGCTGTCGCGATCGTCGAAGATGCCAAGCGAACGAAGCTGCCGGCGCTTGTGGTTCGCGAAGGACGTCGCTCAGCGGCCGTGGCCGCATCAATAGCCTACGGAAATCCTGCCCAGAGTTTGACGATCCTCGGCGTCACTGGTACGAACGGGAAGACCACGACCACCTCGATCGTGCGGCACCTGTTCGACGATGGCAGTGGATCGAGCGCTTCGGTCGGCACGCTTGGCGTGCTGGTCGGCAGCGAGGGAGAAGTGATGCCGGGCGGAGGCGGCCTGACGACTCCAGGT